>JACRUB010000152.1:0-2846 GCA_014305015.1 Vulcanimicrobiota bacterium
GGGCATCACCCAGCAGACCTTTGCCAATGCGCTTGGCGTTTCTCGTGCGCGCGTTAATGAGATCCTAAATGGCCGGCGCGCTGTTACGCCTGATACCGCATTGCGCCTGGAGAAAGTTTTGGGAATGGACGCCCAATTTTGGCTCGGTCTGCAGTTGATGCGCGATCTGTACGACGCCAAGCATTCAGAAGCGATCAAGAGCGAGGTGAAGAATCTGCGGCCACTAGTCCGCGCCTAACCTTCAGGGGCAGTCAAATGCGCGGGTCAAGGTCGTCGGCCCCTTTGTGAATTTGCTGTAAGTTCAAAACTGCGATTTTTGCCGCGCCTCGCACCGGAAGAGATGCCGATCTGCGAGGGAATATTCTCGGGCGCCACGCGCTGCAGGCGGATTGCCGTCCTTGAGTGCGACCAAAATCACAAGTTCTGCAAAGAACATGCGATTGAAGATACGGAGCGCAGATCACACTCGTTCATAGCAGCGATTAAGTCAGTAGTTCCGCGCCTTCTTTGAGGCGGACGGCCGCATCGGCCGCGAGCTGCTCAACAATCTCGCGAGCGCTCCGCAAGCCGTGCAACATCCCCACCGATTGGCCGGCGTAAATATTGGCCGTGTTGAAGTCCCTTGAGACTTTTGCGCTTTTGAAATCTGCAACTGCATTTGCATCAGCAAGCATCTCGTTTTCGTGCTCGTTCCATTTTTCGACAAATGCGTTGCGTAACGCGCGACCGCGGAATTCTTTTGGCCATCCTTTCCCCTGAACGCGATCGTAGACGCTCGTCAAGATTGTTTGCGTTTCATCGCTAGCGGTTATTCGCTTTTGCGCTTCAGTCGTGGTGCGGCTTTCCTTTGCGAGGAGAAACGGTGTGCCAACCCACGCACCACACGCTCCGGCGGCAAGAACCGCTGCAACGCCGCGACCGGTTGCGATCCCGCCGGCTGCAATGACCGGTTTATCGCTCATATCTAAAACGATTTGTAAGAGCGGAAGTGTTCCGACCGCACCGGTGTGACCGCCCGCTTCTGTTCCCTGGGCAATGAGGAAGTCAACGCCGGCATCGAGCGCGACCTGCGCCCAATGACGGTTTTGAATTTGGCACGATACGAGGATTCCTGCATCGTGCAATGCACCGACCCATGCCGATGCATCGCCGAAGGAGATGCTCACGAGCTTCGGCTTCGCGTCGAGTGCAATTTGCAATAACTCGGGACGTTTTTGTAAGACCCAAGCGACGAGACCGATGCCAAAATTCGGGTTGGATCGGTCTTTGAGAATTGCAATCTGTTCGCGAATTTGCTCTGCCGATTCGTCTTCATCGAATCCGAGCATCCCAAGTGCGCCCGCATCACTGACGGCGCCCGCAAGCGCACCGCCAGCCTGGGGCGTCATCGGGGCATTGACGATCGGCAAGCGAATTCCGAGCAGTTCGGTAAGGTCTGTCTGGAAGTGCGGCATGCTCCGATAGTACTCCAGGCGGATGCGCTTGTGATGTGGCGAATGTCGGTGCCTTCGCATGCGTCTAAAGACAAATTCGCGACTGCTGGCTCAGCTGCCGGCCCTCTGCTGGACGACCGACGAGCATCTCTTGCTCACTTCAAGTTTTGGCGGGATCCTCGACCGGGTGGGGAGCGCACAGAGCGGTCTCGCGGGCAGCCACGTGCGTTTGATCTTCGCAGGCGAACAGTGGGAGCGCATCGAGGCCGCCCACGAGCGCGCGCTCATAGGCGAAGAATCGGCATTTGACTGTATCTTTTACGGACGCTCGCTCCATGCCCAACTCGGCCCGCTCTTCAACGCGCGTGGCGATATCACGGGCGTCATCGGAGCGGCGCTTGATGCGACTGTGGGCGCAGAGCTGGAAGAGGAACTCAAAAAAGCACAAGCGGCACTTGCGATGGCGGAATACATCGCGCACCTCGGCAGCTGGACGCAAGATTATCGCAGCGGTGAGCTGTGGTGGTCTGAGGAACTGTATCGCATCTTGGGTCTTTCGCCGGATGAATCGCCGTCGCGACGCGGATTCTGGCAATACGATCATCCCGATGATGCAAGTCTGATCGAACTCACTGTCAATCATGCGCTCTCGCAACGCATGCCGTATTCCATCGAACATCGCATCGTTCGGCCCGATGGGAAAATCCGCACCGTGCTCGAGCAAGCGAGTTTTACGTTCGATCATGCCGGTAATCGCGTCCACGAAGTCGGCACAATTCTCGATATCACCGATCGCGTCGGCGTACAGCAACAACTTTCCCGCGTGCAAGCTTCGTTCGCTGACGCGCAGCGCATCGCAATCATGGGAACGTGGGATGCAAATCTCGTCAACGGCGAAATCTGGTGGTCGCCGGAACTCTACAACATCCTGGGCATCGAACAAACGAGTGAACTCAAAATCGGCGAGCTCTGGAAGTTCGATCATCCGGACGATCGCGAACGCGTCGCTCACGCGATAGAGAGTGCCCGAAAGACGAAAAGCGCCTATTCAGTGATTTATCGCGTCGTCCGGCCCGGCGGCGAGATCCGGCGTGTCCTCGAACGCGGCGCCGATTTTTACGACTGGAAGGGCGACCGAGTGCGCAACATCGGCATCGTCATCGACATTACGGACGAAGCTGTATCCGTTGACGCCGGAGAGTTTCAGATCTAGAAGGTTCTCCCTCTCGCGGGAACCGCTTTAGAAGAGAGCAGCCCCTCTACGCTGCTTTCAGCGGCGACACTACGCCACATTATGTTCAAACTGTTTCCGAAAAATTTCGGATTTGCGCTAAATCTTAATTAGAATTTGCCGAATCATTAACACATCTCGGTTGCTTACCTAGGAGACAAGGGTGTGGGAATGGGTGTGGG
>JACRUB010000152.1:2946-15988 GCA_014305015.1 Vulcanimicrobiota bacterium
GGGTGTGGGAATGGGTGTGGGCGGAGTCCTAACTGATTTTTCCGGCTATGATTTAAAGCCGGAGGTCCTTCGTCGTGTGCCCCGCGCACTGGCGCTGCGATACGACATTTTGTCCCTGGCGGCCGACGGAAATCTCTTGACCGTGGCGCTTGCGGACCCGGCTTCGGAGGATATCGTCGACCGGCTGCGGCTGGCGACCGGAATGCAGGTGCGCACGGTTCAGGCGACCCGTGAATTCATTCGTGAGCAGCTGGAGGGCATATATCCGAGTAACGCTGCGCCCGCTCGGAAGGCCCTAAACCATTCGGATGAGGCGCCGGCAATTCGTACGCTGGATTGCATTCACGAACGTGCCGCCCTTGCGCACGCCTCGGATCTCCACGTTGAACCGACACGAAGCGGCGGTCGCGTGCGGCAACGCATCGACGGCATCTTGCATGAGATCCAGGTGCTCGACGCGACTCTTTTTGCTCCAGTCGCTTCTCGCATAAAATTGCTGGCCGGAATGGATATTGCGGATAAGCGGCAGCCTCAGGACGGCCGCTATACGATCGAAGCGCATGGACGATCGATCGACGCGCGTGTGTCTTCGATGCCGACGATCGCCGGCGAAAAACTTGTCGTCCGGCTCCTAAATCATCAAACGCAGATCCCGAGTCTCGAACATCTTGGGATGCCGCCCGGTTATCTGGAGACCTATCGGCGCATCATCCACGCACCGCACGGCTTCGTTGTCGTTTGCGGTCCGACCGGAAGCGGAAAGACCACTACGCTCTATGCCAGTCTTGCGGAGCGCAATCTCGACACGCAAAACCTCTGTAGTGTAGAAGATCCCGTGGAAATACGAATTGGCGGCGTAGCGCAAGTGCAGGTCAATGCGCGCGCCGGCCTGACCTTCGCATCGGTGCTGCGGTCCTTTCTGCGACAAGATCCCAACGTGATCATGGTCGGGGAAATGCGCGACGCCGAAACAGCTGACGTCGCAGTCTCGGCGGCCTTAAGCGGTCAACTGGTCATGACGACCTTGCACAGTAACGACGCGGTGCGCACCTTAGACCGGCTTTTGGAACTCGGCGTGGAGCGACATTCTATTGCCTCCGCAATGACCGGCATCGTTGCCCAGCGGCTCGTCCGAGTACTGTGCCGTCACTGTCGTGTGCAGTCCGTCGTATCGCAAGCTGAGGCTCAGGACTTTGGTATCGAGCCGGACCGCGTTGTATATGTACCGCGCGGATGCAAACGCTGCGATGGCACCGGATATCGCGGCCGCACCGGCATCTTCGAGTTTCTTTTCATCGACGATCGCGTTCGTGATGCAATTGCCAGCGGCTCATCAACGGTGACAATCGGAACGCTGGCGCGTGAAGCCGGCTACAGCCACATGAGTGGCGACGGTCTCGGAAAAGCGTTTTCAGGAAATACGAGCCTCGATGAACTCCGCCGCGTGCTTTCGTTCGAACAAAGCCTATGAGTGATCTTCTTGTGCCGATGCGGCTGGCCGAACTTCTTCGGCTCGCGCGCTCGAAAAATGCATCAGACTTGCATGTTGCTCCGAACATGATGCCGGTGCTGCGTATCGATGGCCGTCTCGAGCAGTTCGGCCCCCGTACCTCGCATCATGAGTGTGCACTTGTTGCAGACGAGCTTCTTTCGGAGAGCGCGCGTCAACGGCTGGAAGAAGTGGGTGATGTCAGCATTGCGTATCGTGAACCGGAGCTCGGTTCATTTCGTATCCACGCATACCGTACGAGCGGCGGCGTTTCATTCGGGATGCGGCTCCTAGCTGCCTCGATTCCGACGCTGGAGTCGCTACATCTGCCGAGTGCCGTTGCGGCGTTTGCGCAACGGCAGAGCGGCCTCGTTCTTTTTGCCGGTCCGACCGGTAGCGGAAAAACTACTGCTCTTGCGGCGCTAATCGACCGGATTAACCGAAACGATGCGCGTCACATTATCACGATTGAAGACCCGATCGAATACGAACACAAAGCGCAGAAGTCCATTGTTAGTCAACGTGAAGTCGGACGCGACGTGCGTAGTTTTGCAGATGCGCTCATAGGTGCGTTGCGTTCCGACCCCGATGTCGTTCTGGTTGGCGAGCTGCGCGACGCTGAGACGATGCGCGCAGCGATGACCGCTGCTGAAACAGGCCATCTTGTGTTCGCGACGCTCCACACGGGCGACTCGCCTCAAACGATCGACCGGATCATTGATGCGTTTCCGAGTGCAGCACAGACGCAAGTGCGTGTTCAACTTTCGCAGACACTGCTTGCTGTAGTCTGTTTGAGGCTTGTTCCGAGGCTCAGCGGTCCGGGGCGTCGAGCAGCGGCAGAAGTGCTTCTCGCCAACGATGCGGTGCGCAATCTCATTCGCGATCAGAAGACGCACCAAGTCCGCAACGTCATCGCCACGGGTCGCCAGTCCGGTATGCAAACGCTTGAAGCGCATCTTTCGGAGCTCGTGATGCGCCGCGAAATCTCGTTGGAAGCTGCGCGAGCCGTCACCGATCGGCCATCCGACGTACGTGTTTTGGAGCGCTCGGCAGGCTAATGGCATCGATCTATTATTACACGGCGCGTAACGCCGAGGGTGCTTTCGTGCGCGGCGCAATCGAAGCTGCGACGCACGGTACCGCGCTTGCCAGTCTCCGCACACGCGCTCTTTTCGTTACCTCGCTCGCGGCTGCCGGTTCAACGCGAGGAATCATGGCATCGGCCATCCATCTTGGCCCCGTAAAGCACAGCTCGCTGGTCACGTTCTTTCGTTCGTTTGCAACGCTCATTTCAGCAGGCGTGACGCTGCGTCGAGCCCTACAGGTTACGATCGAACAATGCGCGGACGCTCGGCTGCGCGAGGCGTTGCGCGCAATTCTCTGCGACATCGAAGGCGGCGTCTCGCTCAGCGAAGCCATTTCGCGCCGCCCCAAAGAATTTTCGAAACTCTTCGTCGCGATGATTCGAGCTGGCGAAGTGGGCGGCGTCTTAGACGAGGTCTTAGAACGCCTGGCGACCTTCATGGAGCGGGATCGCACGACACGAAAACGCCTCACATCGGCCCTCACCTATCCGGGAATTGTTGCTGCCACGGCCGCTGTGTTGATTGTATTCTTGTTGTCGTCGATCGTCCCGATGTTCGCCTCTTTGTACGACCAAATGCACGTCGAGTTGCCCGCGTCAACGACATTCTTGTTGGCCTTGGGAAATAACTTGCGCAATGTACCCTTTTGGTTGCTCGGCGCTGCTTCGGCCTTAACATCAGGAATTTGTGCCGTGAAGTTGTTGCGGACGAAGCGGGGACGGCTATTTTTGGATTCGCACAAGCTACGTATTCCGATTTTTGGTAGCTTGATGCGCAAGTCGGCTCTAGCAAGATTCGCGCGTATGCTTGGGAGTCTCCTAAAATCGGGTGTCGGGCTCGTCCTCGCGCTAGAAGTCGTAGCCGATGTTGTCGGCAATGCCGCATACGAACACAGCATCACCGGGGTGCGCCAGGCCCTTAGGGAGGGCGATCCGTTGGCGGACCCCCTCGCTGCGAGTGGATTGTACGATTCGCTTGTTATTCAAATGGTTCGCGTGGGTGAAGAGACGGGGTCTCTAGACGGCATGTTGTTGCGCATCGCCGAGTACTACGAAGTCGACGTGGAGACTGCACTCAATACGCTCGGGTCGACATTGGAACCCGTTCTTATCGCCGGTCTCGGAGGGGTCGTCGGCTTTATCGTGTTCTCGATATTTATTCCACTGTATACATTGATTGGGAGCATCAAATGATTTCTTTGGATGTCGCGTTGGATTTTTGGTTGGCTGAGCGGTCTGCCGAAAATCGCGCAAGGCTTGTGTCAACCTATAGCTACCTGTGCTCGCGTGGAGCGCGCAAATTCCTGCGCCCCGGCCTTGAGCGCAGCGACTTGGAACAAGTGGCTGCAATTGGCTTACTCAAAGCGTGCGACCGGTATGATGCGAGCCTCGAAACACCGTTCGAGGCGTACGCATGGCTCTTTATCGTCGGTGAGTTGATGCATCACGTTCGGGACTTTGAGCGGCTTGTACGGCCACCGCGCAAGCTACGCATGCTCGAACGAAAATGTCAACAAACATCCGACAAGCTCACTCTTGCGCTGTCGCGGGCACCCAGCGACGATGAGTTGGCCCAGGCACTGGAGACCGACGTTCAAACGATTGCCGATTTGCGGCAGTGCCGGGCACGGGCGATCACGGACTCGCTAGAAACACTGACGGCCCTCGGGCGGGAGCTGCGGGCACCCGCAGAAGTCGAGGTGCTGCTCGACGGTTTGCTCATAGAGGCGGCGCTCGAAGCGCTCAGTGAAACGGAACGTCATATCATTCTCGGCATCTACGCAAAAGGCTATAGCCAATTGGAGATCGCTCAGCGCCTCGGGTATTCGCAAAGGCATATTTCCCGGCTGCACAAGGCCGCACTTGAAAAAATGTTGCCGGTATGGGTCCAAAAGTCATGAAATACGGGCACTTCCAGGCTTGCGAGAACACTCTTGCTGGGAGAAGGACATGAAATATCAACGCGGCTTCACCTTGATCGAATTGATGATCGTTGTTGCGATTATTGCGATCCTTGCGGGAATTCTAATTCCGAATTTCACGCATGCACGCGCACAAGCGCAAACGGCCGCATGCGAAGCGAATTTGCGCGAGATTGCAACTGCTTTTGAGCTCTATTACGCCGACCTCCAAGTGTACCCGGCGGGGACGGGCGCCTCAATCGGCGCAAATGCATTGTACAGTGCGACGAGTAAAGTGAACTACCTCAACACGGTTCCCGAGGACCCGGCGTCCGCTCTTACCACTGATAAATACAGCTGGACTACTGTTGGTGGCTCGACTCCGAGTTATGTCATTACGTGTCCCGGAGTCCACGATCCATCGACGCTCACGAAGATCAAAGGTGCTGCAACGACCGACACCAAGTTGACCTATGCCTCGGGTGCAGGACTCGCGACGGCGCCATAATGTTCGATCCCATCAATGTGAGTCTGCAAGCAATTGCGCTTGGGCGTCCTTCTGCGTTCGCGCTAGTGTTCGTCGCGGGCGCAGCAACAAGTGTTGGCCCCTGCGCTGCGCCGCGGTTAATCGCAATTTCCGGTTTGAATGCAACTGGTGACAAGGGAGGAATGCGTGCCAACGCCGCGGCTTTTGTATCTGGCCTCATCGTCGCTTATGCATCGTTCGGTGTTTTTGCATCGCTGCTAGGGCGCGTGACCACGTTCTCGCATTGGATCTATATCGCGCTCGGTATGGGTCTGGCAGCGGGCGCAGTCGCGACATTAACCTTTCGGCGCGGCGAGCATTCGCACGATGTGCGTGAGCCCACAAAAGCCTCGCCGGGTGCCGCCTTTCTCTTGGGTGGCTCGTTTGCCTTCGT
Organism: Vulcanimicrobiota bacterium; assembly: GCA_014305015.1. Lineage (GTDB taxonomy): Bacteria > Vulcanimicrobiota > Vulcanimicrobiia > Vulcanimicrobiales > Vulcanimicrobiaceae > JACRUB01. Next base: position 8,341 of record JACRUB010000152.1, read on the forward strand.
CGTCTCGCCCTGCTGCACACCGCTGGTTGTTGGAATCCTCGCGTACTGTTCGCAAATACACAACGCGATGTACGGCGCGGGTTTATTGTCGGTTTTTGCCTTGGGACATGCGGTCCCCATTGTTGCCCTCGCTAGTGGTACCGCTCTCATCTCGCGGGCCTTGCGGCGCTTGAATCTGGAGGAAGCGCTGCGGGTAGTCGGGGGCGCGCTCATGCTTGCGCTCTCTGGATACTATCTTTGCCTCGCGTAGATAGAATTCCAGTCTGGCGCCGGTTTTGCATCTCGCTCTCGGCTTGCGTGGTGTCGGCAATTCTCTTCCATGGGCATGTGGCGCTCGCACTTGTAACACGAGGTGATGACTTCCTGACTCGCGGCGACGTCGCGCTTGCGCGTTCCTATTATTTGCGCGCACTACGATTCGATCCCAACTTAGAAGCTGCCGCCGACCGTTTTGTGTTTTTCGGAATCCAACTTCGTACTCGCGAGTCATTGATTGAGAGTGCTCGCCTTGGGACCTCCTTTCTCACGACACATCAGGACAGTGGAATCATCTTGTCCGATCGTGCATTATGCTATCAGATGCTAAAAAGATACGATCTTGCAGCATCTGATTTTGCGCTTGCGGCAAAGCGCTTGCATAGCCCGAAATATTTTACGTTTGCCGGCTGGGCGCGCTATCGAATGGGCGACCGCCGGACGGCCCGCCGCTTCTGGAGCGCGGCGCTTTCGATAGACCGTACCTATAGCCCGGCTCTTGGCGCGCTCAGAAAAACAGCCGGATGATACATTCTTTGTGGGTCGGCGTTACGACCGTGGGCGCTATCGGCCTGTTTTCTGGCCTTGCGCGAAGTACGACGCTTCGCGGGAAGATCCAGTGCGAAAAAAGCTGGTCGTCGTCCATCGTTCATGTTGTCGGCTTGGCGGTCGCCATTGCGGCAGCGCTCAGCATCAACAATGCTTACGCAGCAATTGCGGTCGGTGTACTCATTGCGGCGCTCTGCGTGAGCTTCGTAACTGACGTGCGGTACGGTCTGATCTTTGATGTAGTGACGATTCCGTGTGCACTGTTTTTAGGAACTTTTGCGTGGTTTGAAGGGACGCTCGTGCAGGCGCTCTGGGGCGGGGCTACGTGCGCGGCGATCATTCTGCTTATCTTCCTAATGAGTACTGGGCGCGGTATTGGGCTCGGTGATCTCAAGCTTGCCGCCTGCATAGGTTTGGCACTGGGAGTTCGGTACGGCGTCATCGCCGTAGGCTTAGCGTTCATCGCGGGCGGCGTGCATGGCACGGCGCTGCTCCTAACGCGATGTGCAAAAAAGGGAGATGCGCTCCGGTTTGCGCCTTACCTCGCACTCGGCAGCGGCCTGGCGATCGTCGCTTCTTGGTTTGCGGTATGAGTAAGTCGTTACCGCTCGGCATCGATATCGGCGCCACACGGCTCCGTGTGGTGTGGAGCGAGCTCACATCCGCGGGCCCGCGCGTCCGGGCAGTTGTGACGCGAGATCTTTCCGCAGGCGTCGCGACTTCGGGGTTGATCAATGACTGCGCGTACATCGGCGCATTGCTGGATGAAGCGCGAGATGAACTGCAATCAAAAGAGCGCCGCTGTGTCCTGGCCGTAGGAGAGCCTGAGGCGGTCCTTCGCATGGTTGAATTTCCGAAGATGACCGAAATCGAGCGACAGCGCGCGGCGGTATTCGAAGCACAGCGCTACGTGGCCTATGCGATCGACGACGCTATCGTGCGGATCCATCCGGTGGACGAAAAGCAGAACCGCTACGCCATCGGCGTGGTGCGAAACGCGACCATTAAGTCAAGAATAGCCGCGCTCAAGAGCGGCGGGCTGCGCGTAACGGCGATCGATCATGAGGCGCTGGCCCTGGCGCGCGCACTTCCGGGATATGATGCGATTCTCGACATTGGACACGAGCGGACCAACGTCCATATTTCCATTTCCGGAACACCGTTGACGCTCCAAATTATCGCCGGCGGTGCAACCATTACGCGGGCTATCGAACGAGAACTCTCCATCGATACAAACAGTGCCGAGAAGCGAAAGCGGATATTAGGGACGGTGGGTGCTGGAGAAAGCGCAAGAAGTACTTTCTTAGCCGACGTGACATCATTGCTGGAGTCAGCTAGCCTTCGAACAGACCAGTTGAAGCGGATCGCGCTCGTTGGAAACGGGGCCAGACTCAATAATTTCGCTAGTGACCTTGAGCGCGCAACCGGCCTGCTCGTCGAGACCCCAGTTTCGAAAATATTACTCGGGTAGGCGATACCCGCAGGACGTGTTAAGAGCCGGCGCGCCGGATTGGAATCTGGCGGCGGGCTTAAGCATCTGGAGCGTTGCGGCGTGATTCGCTTTGACTATTTGCGCTCGGCACGCCCTGCGCTGGTTCGGCGGTTCTCGGACTTGCACGTACCGCCAGATCTCAAAGGGCCGTTGTTCGCAATTGCCGCTGCGGTGACAATTGTTACAACAGAGTGGTTTATCGAGAGCTACCGACTTTCGGTAACGCTGGCATTTGAGGGCTCGTACAGGACGCAATACGATGAAAGCCGCCTGCAGCTCGCAAAAACGAAGGTGTTATATGTGGGACTTGAGCGTGTTGCCGGCTTGGCCAAAGAGGTCCATGAAATCCAAGCTTCAGGTGACGAAGAAGCAATGCAGTTTGCCGAGATTGGAAACCGCTTGCCGCCGCACGTTTGGCTCACGTCGATCTCTAACGACGGCACCGGCATCTCACTCTCCGGAAAAGCGATCGGCCTCGCAGCGCTAAGCCGCACGTTCTCGGGGCTTGCGCATACCCGCCACGGCTACGCGACGACGCTGGTGAGCGCAAACGGCGACGAGCATGCTGCTCAGGCGGGGATATTGCATTACGAGCTTCGGCTTGATGGTGCGGCGCAATGAAGATGGCCCTTTTCCGGATGACGCCGCGCGAGCGTGAGAGAAGTCTTTGGCTGCTATCTGTTGCGATTCTGGCAGCCGGTTACTTCATCATTACCCAGCGCTACGAGCAGCAAATAATGGCTTCCACGCAGCGATCGCAAACGTTTTACGAGAAAACGAACGCAAATCACCGCCTAACCGCGCAGAGCGGGCGCGTTCGTGCGCTGCGGGGCGAGATTCGCGCGCATTTGGATGGAGTTTTGTTTTCGCCGCGTCCCTCCGATGCAACGGCCGCGTTGTTGCGCGATCTCGACCGGTTAGCTCGCCAGCACAACGCCCAGATTACAGCGATTGCACCCCAAACCCGCTCAAAGCCAGCGGTCGCTGCCGCCTCGCCTTCACTCCTCACACATCCCGGGGCGCCGCCGCCAACGGACGCACTCGAAAATGAAGCGATTGATATTACGGTGCGCGGACACTTTTCAAACTTACTCGCCTTTATTGCACAGCTACCACGGCAACACGTTTTGCTACGTGTTAACCAAGTGAATTTCTCTCTGTCAGGCGCAAGCAAGACAGATCCCTCCAAGCCGCTTTTGGATGCAAGAATTCACACGCTAGTCTATCGCGTTGTAGAACCAAACCTGCTAGGAGAAATGTAGTGCGTCCCTTAGAAGAAGCCTCGCGTAGAATTGTTGTGCTCTGGTCCGTTGCGTTGTGTGTGGGCTCGCTGCTGCTTGCTCCGCTCGTGGCGCGGTCATCGATCGACCTCAACGCGCAGCAAGAGCTTGCGATGCATAATCTGCAACTTCCCGATGTCAAGCAGCTTTCAGAGCCGGCGAAAATCGCGGTTAGCCGCGATCCATTTACCGCGGATGCGCCACCAGGGATTGATATGATCGGTCCGCTTGGGGCCGGCGCAGTTCCGATAGGCGGCTCTGTTGTAGGCAGAGCCGTGCACGCAGGTGACGCGCTCGGGATTGTGCTTCCACCGAACGGCGGTGCAGCCGGGAGCATACCGCTTGCGGCGGGCAGATCCACCGTCTCCGCAATTATCACGGGCGAGCGCGCGCAGGCACTGGTCTATGAAGGCGACCGGTCGCGCATCATCAGTGTCGGAGAAATCCTAGAGGGACACCGCGTCACGTCAATTGGAAGCGCCGGCGTGCAACTCGATGACGGATCCATGCGCCGCTTATCGGAGGATCATCTATGAGGAGAGTACTTGCCTCTTTGCTCATGACGGCGGTCCTTACCGGCAGCGCTCTTGCACAGGATCACCTCATATCAATTGACGTTCGCGATGCAACACTCAATGACGTCATTGCGCTGCTCGCCGCGCAGTCCGGAAGAAATATGGTGGCGGACGGGTCGGTGAAACCGGACCGGGTGACACTCCATCTCAATAATGTGAGCTTCGATGACGCGCTCTCCGTGCTGGTTCACTCGCATGACTTAGGGGTCCGTCGCGAAGGGAACATACTCATTATTGGCACGAACCTCGTTATGAACCGACGGTACGGCGGTGCGGGCGATGAAATGACTACGCAAACCGCGGTACTCTCGCTCAAGCATGCAAAGGCAGAGGACGTTGCTAAATCGATGGTCGATGCGCTTAGTCCGGGCACGGTCGTGGTGCCTGACAAACGGACGGGCTCCGTTATTATTACCGGTGATAGTGCGACGGTGAGCCGCGCGCGCTCGCTTGCGGTCGCCCTCGACGCGCCGCGGTACGGCGCAAATGGAGGAAGCTCGGCACGCGCGTTTGCGCTTCGCTATTTGCGGCCCTCTGACGTGGTGACCCAACTTAAGGAAATCTTGCCCGACGGCTCTTACGTGGCCGATGACCGGCAGAACGCGGTCGTGGTTACAGGGAACTCGGAAATGCAGGAAACCGCCGGCGCTTTTTTGTCCAGTGTCGATGTCCCTGCACCGCAAGTCATGTTCGAAGTGAAAGTGGCTGATCTGCAGCCGCAAAACGATCAGAGCAACGTTGGAATCGAATGGGGCGGTCTGGATCTTACGGGTAAGGTCTTTCCAGGTGGCGCAACCTATGCGTTCACTAAAAACGCGATCGCGGTGAACGCGACGCTTAACGCAATGGTGACCAAAGGTCACGCAACCATTCTTGCCACGCCAAAACTGGTTACCCTAAATAATAAAGAAGCGGATCTGCTCATCGGGCAAACGTATCCGGTTGTTTTTTACGATGCGAAGATTGGCGGCCAACAGGTACAGTTCGTCGACATTGGAGTCAAGTTGCGGCTCACTCCCACAATCGGAGTCGACGGCAGCGTGACGGCCGAGATGCATCCTGAGTATAGCGCCATCCAGGGTTTCGTCGGCGGGTATCCCATTCTCGCGAATCGAAAGGTTGACAGCACGTTGCGGGTTAGAGACTCGGAGACAATCGTGCTGGGCGGTCTCTTACGCGACATTGACTCAGATACGGTGCAGAAGGTGCCGGGTTTGGGAGACATTCCTGTCTTTGGAAACCTGTTTAAGAATCGCGCGCACTCGCGCGAACGCGACGAAGTCGTCTTCCTAATTACGCCACACATTCTCAGGGGAAACGAAACCACCACCCACTAGCGAAGAGGAGCTGCGGATGTTCCGCTACTTAACCGCAGGTGAGTCCCACGGTCCCGCCCTTGTCGGAATACTCGACGGGTTGCCCGCCGGTTTGCGGCTGGATGTCGATGCTATCAATGCAACGCTCCTAGCACGGCAAGGCGGGTACGGGCGCGGAAACCGCATGAAGATCGAGAGCGACCAGATCGAGTTTCTGGCGGGGGTTCGTGGATCGTACACGCTCGGTTCGCCGATCGCGGTCGTCGTGCGCAATCGCGACTACGAAAACAATCGCGAACTGATGGATCCCATCACGGGCGCGGGCAAGCCCCTCACGAATCCACGGCCGGGCCATGCAGATTATGCCGGCGCTCTCAAGTACCGTCATCGCGATTTGCGCAACGTGCTCGAACGCGCGAGCGCGCGAGAGACGGCGATGCGCGTTGCGCTTGGCGCGATTTGCGCGCAGTTTCTCGGTGCGCTGGGCATTCGAACGCACGCATGGGTTTCGCGAATCGGCAGTGTTGAGGCGCCTCCGATTGACGCATTTGACGAAGAAGCATTTGCGGCGAGCGATGTGCGCTGTCCCAATCAGAATGCCTCCGCCTCAATGATCGCAGCGATTGAAGCTGCGAAAAGCGCCGGCGATACACTCGGCGGCACGTTCACCATCCGCATCGAGGGCATGCCGGTTGGCATTGGTTCGAATCGTCAGCCGGATACGCGGCTGGACGGAATTTTGGCCGGCGCGCTGATGGGAATGCAAACGGTAAAGGCCGTTGAGGTTGGCGCTGGCTCCGAGGTGGCGTCCAAACCGGGGTCGCAGGCGCATGATACGTTTGGAATTGATTCTGGCGAAGTGACACGCGGGTCGAATCGCGCCGGGGGGATTGAAGGCGGCATGTCAAACGGGCAGCCGATCGTCCTGCGAGTGTCTGTGAAACCGATTCCAACCTTGATGAAAGCATTGTCTTCGGTAAACTTACATGAAGGCACCGAGGCGCCAGCTTCAATTGTGCGCAGCGACGTATGTGTTGTGCCGGCCGCCTCAATTGTTGGTGAAGCAATGGCGCGCCTCGCGCTCACCGGTCCTGTTCTGGAAAAGTACGGCGGCGATTCGATGGAAGAAGTGCTCGACAATCTGAATCGCTCCAACGCCGCAGCACAGCGCCTCTTCAAATGAGACATTTTCGACGACGAACGTTCCTGGGCGCGGCGGCTGCCGTCGCGGTAGCGCCAATTGTGTCCTTGGCGGCGGGTGAAACCAGGGTGCCGGAGCTGGAGCCGCGCGCGGTGGCGCGTGAAGTGCGAGATGAGTTCTTGCACGCGTGGAACGGCTACAAGCAATTCGCCTGGGGAGCGGATGAGCTCAAACCCGTTAGCGGAACATCGAGCAATTTCTTCATCGAATCGCACTCGTTCGGTCTTTCCATTATCGAGGCGATGGACACGCTCTACGTGATGGAGCTCGATAGGGAACTCACCCTGTGCGTCAACTGGCTGCGTTCGAATCTAACCTTCGACGTGGACGGCGAAGTGCAAATGTTCGAGGCCAATATACGGATGGTGGCGGGACTGCTTACCGGCTACTACGCGACGAACGAGAAGTTTCTGTTGAATGCGGCACGCGATCTGGCAGACCGGCTGTTCGTCTGTTTCACGAAGTCGCCAACGGGTGCGCCGTATCGTTTTGCAAACCTGCGCACGGGCGCCGTGCGCGATCCAAAGAATAACTTGGCCGAAATCGGCTCCAATATTCTAGAATTCGGTGATCTTAGCCGCTTAACGGGCGATCCGAAGTATCTCAGCGCTTCGATGAAAGCCTTTGAGGTCGTCATCGCCAAACGATCGACGCTCAACTTGCTCGGCACCAATTTCGAAATCGAAAAGGGCGAGTTCATGGACCATGAGGACGTCGCACCCGACGAACCCGTGGATTCGTTTTATGAGTATCTCTGGGGCGCTTGGCAAATGCTCGGGATCGCAAAGGCGCGCGACTGGTACCATATGCTGACCGATGCGATCATCAAAAATAAGGTGGTGCGCGTAAACGGTGAGTTATGGTTTCGGGACTGCGACTATGTGACCGGCGCACCGATGGGCAAGACGGTGCTTACCGAACTCTCCTCGTTCTACGCTGGACTCGCGGCCAAGGGCGGTGATCGCGCAGTTGGAGAAACG
>JACRUB010000108.1 GCA_014305015.1 Vulcanimicrobiota bacterium
GGGATGAGACGCTCGGCTGCCACGCTGCCATTATGGACGCGCGCGATGCTCCTGACGATGGCTAGGCCCAGTCCCGTACCGGGAACCGCCCGGTTGCGAGACTTGTCCGTCCGGTAGAACCGCTCGAACACAAACGGAATCTCATCCGCTTCAATACCGCTGCCGGTATCGTGCACTTCGACGATTGCCGTGGACGAATCGCCCTTGATGTAGACGTCGATCCCCCCGCGGTCGGTGAACTTAATCGCATTGTCGATCAAATTACTGATCATCTGCCGGATCAAACTGCTATCGCCCATCACCATCACGTTCGGTTGGACCGCATGCAGACGCACGTACAGATGTTTATCGCCCGCGCGCCCCTCGGCGCTGTGAACCGCATCCGCCGCAACCGGTGCAAGCACGATGGGCTCCTTTGGAATGCTGTCGCCGGAGTCAGCCTTGGCGAGCGTGAGCATGCCGTTAACCATATTGGCCAGCGTCGAGGTTTCATTCACGATCGTCTCGAGACTCTCCGAGCGGATGCGTTCGTCGGCATCGCCCCAGCGTGCGAGCATTTGCGCGTTCGCATTGATCGACGTTAAAGGCGTTTTCAACTCGTGCGAAGCGTCGGAGATGAACTGGCGCTCACGCGCAAATGCCTCTTCCAATCGTCCGAGCATTTCATCGAAGGTTTGCGCAAGCTTGCCGATCTCGTCATTGCGCCGCGTCCATTTGAGGCGCCGGTCCAAACGGTCCGAGCCGATTTCGCGCATCGCAATCGCCAGCTCGTTGAGCGGATTGGTAGCTTGCGATGCGAGCATCAGCGAGAGCAAGAGTACCGCAATGCTTGCGAGCAGTATAATGAAGGCGATGGTATTGCGCGTGCGGGCAAAGGTTGCATTGAGTTGATCGAGCGGTTCGCCAACGCGGACGGTAAAGGCGCGGCCGTTGCTTGCAAAGCGCCGGTTTTCGATCAGATACGGGTTGCCTTGCGATGAGGTCCATTGTTGGAATGAGGTGTCGGTTTTTGCGGTTAAGCCCATCGCCGCCGGAAACGTGAGCGCGCCCATATTGGTGCTCTTGCCTTCGGCCTGTCCGTGGCGGTCGTCAATCTGCACGAGGGTGGTGGTGTTGGCCCACAGCTCGAGTTGATCGGGATTGGCCAGCAGTTGTTCCGTCGGCGCCGACTGCGTGGGATCCGAAAACGGATTGGGTGCGGGATTCGCGATGCGCGCGATGTCTTGCATGGTGCGGTTAATTCTGGCGCGCGCGTTATCGGTAAGAATGGAGTCGAAGCGCACCGTGACCAAAACGCCTGTGGCAACGATGACGGCCACCAGCAGCAATGCATACAGGCTGGCAATACGCCAGCGTAATGAGGTCACGGGAAGATGTTGGCGCGCGCGCTAATCTTTGATCGTGTATCCCACCCCGCGTACCGTCGTGATGAGTTTGTTTTCGAACCCATCATCGATCTTGCCGCGCAAGTAGCGAATGTAGACGTCGATTAAATTAGAATCGCCCAGGAAATCGCTTCCCCAGACGCCGTTGAACAATTCGTCGCGTGAGTGCACCTTATTGCGGTGCAGCAAAAGATATTCCAGAAGAGCGTACTCTTTGGCCGTTAAGCTGACCGCTTGGCCGCCGCGCTTGACTTCGTGACGGTCGCGGTCCATTACCAAGTCGCGATACTCTATTGTGTTAACCAGCGGATTCTTTTCACGCAACCGGGCGCGCACGCGCGCAAGCAGCTCCTCGGTGGAAAACGGTTTCGTGAGATAGTCGTCGGCGCCAAGATCCAAGCCCGCGACGCGGTCGGGAACGCGATCTTTTGCGGTGAGCATGATAATCGGCACGCGGCTCTTCGCCCGAACCCGCTTGCAGACTTCGGTGCCGTCCATTTTGGGCAGCATGAGGTCTAGAATAATCAGGTCAGGTTCTTTGAGCGCGCGTTCGAGGCCTGAGAGGCCATCGCGGGCGGTTTCAACCGAATAGCCTTCGTGCTCGAGTTCGAGCTGCAGGACGCGGTTGATTGCGGCGTCATCCTCGATGACGAGGATGCGAAACTGCTGGTTGCCCTTCTCCATGTACTCCTTATCGGCGAGAGTTCTTACCGACGAGAGTACCGCCCGGGAACCACTCCGAGCATTGGGCCCGGGTTAAGGATGAGGAGAAGGAAGGCGATGCCGCCCCCGACTGCGAGCCACAAGCCCGTGCCCGACGAGACGAAGAAGCGAGCGAAGAACTCACCGAAAAGCCCAACAGTGGCGATAAAGGCTTGGCCGCCGCCCTGGGCGATCATCACGCACAGCCAGACGCCGACTGCCATAACAATGCCGAGCGCCCACGTTTCCCAAACTTTGAACGGAAATGACGGCCGGTAGATGGTGGATGCCAGAATGGACGCGCGCAGATCCTTCGGCGGCTCCTCGAGTGGGAGCGCAAAAAGCAGACGGTCGAGATCGTCATGCGGTTCGTAGTTCATTCGGGTACCTCAGTTCTAGTATCGGTCAAGAGTTTGCGCAGGTGCTCTTTTGCCCGGAAAAGGTGCGTTTTCACGGTTCCCATCGGAACTCCGAGAACGGTCGCGATCTCGTCGTACTGCTTGCCCTGTAAATGATATAACGTAATCACGGTGCGATACTTCTCGGGCAGCATATCGATCGCGACACGAAGGCGGCGGGATTCATCGCTTGCCACCGCTTGTTCTGCCGGGCCGGGTGCGGCGTCCGCGCGGTCTTGCGGGAACTCTTCATTTGAATAGCGCTTGCGGCGGTTGAGCCGGTCGCAGCAGGCATGGTAGGCGATGGCGAAGATCCAGGTCGAGAATTTGGCCCCGGGCTTGAAGGTCTTCAGGCTCCGGTAGGCTTTAAAAAATGCTTCCTGGGTGGCGTCGCGCGCCTCTTCGGGATCCCGGACCGTGCGGTACGCCAGGTGGTAGACGGAACGGTCGTAGCGCTCGACGAGCGTCGCGAACGCCTCGGAATTGCCCGCAAGCGTCGCGGCAACCAGGTCGGAATCTTCGGGGGACCTCGCCGGCGGATCAATCACCGGTGTCACCCAGAGCGCTGCAGCCACATCTAAGGTACGCCGCCTCGGCTAACATGTTTCAGGCAAACGGTTTGAAACATGCGGCCCCCCCCGCCGTAGATGAGACATGATTACTCCAGCTGATAAACCTAACTCCGAC
>JACRUB010000073.1:0-5259 GCA_014305015.1 Vulcanimicrobiota bacterium
GGTGAGGTGTGCATCGATACCGGCGTCGACGATGGTATAGGCGGGCAAGTTTTGTGAGTTGTTCACGCCCATGTATTGCGCGGTTAAGAGACTCTCGATCGCAGAGTGCGGGGCCTTATAGTCCAGCGTCAATCCCGCCTTGTGAAGCGGCGTGTTCGGAAGTTGAGCGCCAGAGGTAATAATTGAGTAGGGATTGTTGATGCGCGCATCGCCCGAGATCGCTTGCGCCTGCGTAATATCGTAGTACGGCTGAAGGTTGAGATTTCCAACGTTAAAGCTACCGGCAATTGAAGCGCCCTGATACACGCGCCGCACGCCACCGACCGGCACGCTGAAGTACACATTTTGCGCACCGAACGCTGCGCCCGGGCTGCCACACCCCGCGGGCGAGTCAAAGACGGTCTGCACAGCATTGAAATAGCCCGCCGGAAAACCGGAGATCGCCGTGCCGTTGACTTGCGTGGGCAAGACAACGCCCGCTTGCACTTGGCGATGCACCGAGGTGTTGATCACGCCGGATCTGAGTTTGTGCGACCAGCTCACTCGCGCATCCGTCGATGAGCTCCCCCCCGGCGTATCGCCCGGCGCGTTGCCGTACGCGATATTTCCATTGCAATCAAACCGCAGCGACGACGGATCTGAGAAATTTCCCGGAGGCCCGGCATGCGCCGCAACCCCTCCTAAGCTGTAGGAGGCGGTGTACGAGTCGTTGGAAGTCGGCGTCCAGCTCGCACTGATGCCGCCGAGCAACGAAGCCGGTGAATTTGTCGCTTGGCTCAGCCCTATGCGTTCGTTGAGTCTAAGCTTGGTGCTTGATTGAATCGTGTCGTTGAGCGTAATGCTTGAATAATGGCTCGTCCGGCTTCCATTATTAAAGAAAAGCGCCGAGGCGATGAGTGGGCTGATCGTCGTACTTGTCGAGACGGACGTGGCGCTGATGCTTAGCGTGTGGCGTTCGCGCGCCGGCAGTAAGGCGCTCAAGGAAAAGCCTCGGCTGGTCGTGTCGGTGTACGAGCCTGTCGGATCGGGTATCCCGTTGAGCAGACGGTTGAGCAAATTGCGGTCTGCTTTAATGGAGGTTTGGAAAATTGAACCTTGCAGTGCAGTTTCTCCAACTAGGGCACTATCGCTAAGGGAATGGAGTTGAAAGTGACTGCCGGCGGTATTGCCGGGACCATAGCCGCATGGAAGTGCGCCGGTATTCTGCAAGCAGATGAGGTCGTTTGCAACGTTGGAATCCAAGTAGGTTCCCATCACCGTCTGCGAATTGCCGATGCGCATACGCACTTTGAGCAAATCGCCGATGTTCTGGTTTTGCGCATCGTGCGCGTAGGTTAGGCCACTCGCGTCCTTAAAGACCATGCCATAGGCAAGACTCGGCGTTGTACGCGACGTGTGTTCAAGCGCGATGCCAAACTTGCCAAGGGTGCCGGTTTCGCCGATCGACCAATTGTATTTACCATACGAACCCGCGCTTAGGGACGCGGTGCCCTGCCACGCGAGCGTCGGCTCCAGCGTTCGGAAATTGACGCCGCCTGCCAGGCCGCCGGATTGCGGGCCCATCGAAACAGAAGCCCCACGAAAAAGATCCTGGCTCATTTGCCCGAGATTTCCCGCCGAACCGGGCGCGTTAAGGGGAATGCCGTCAAGCGTGAGCGAGGTTTGACTGACATCTTGCCCTTGCAGCGACACGGTCTGCGTTGCGTCGCTATCGCCACTTGTGGTGCTCACGCTCACGCCAGAAAGTTTGTTGAGCGCATCCGCAAGCGTTCCCGAGAGTTTGCGCTGCGCGCTTGAATCGCTCACGGACGATGTCGTGATCGTCGCGGAGGAGTGGACCGTAATACTGCCGATCTCTTTGAGGCTGCTTACTGCAGCGAGAACAATCGCAACCGAGATCACGTGTCCGTTTGAGACTTCGAACTGATTTGAGGTAACTGACTGATAGCCACGCTTAAAAACGCGCGCTTGATAGATTCCGTCGGGCACGTCGGTAAACTTCACCGCACCGTTGGACCCTGAGTACTCGCTTGTCATAACCGGACCCTCGAGCAAGACGCGTGCGAGGGGCACCGGCGCTTTTGCAGCGGTTGAATCCGTCACGGTAATGACGATCTGTCCGCTATCGGCTTGCGCGTACGCAGCGAGCGGTGCCGAGGAAAAGAGCAGGGCGAGCGCAAGCAGCGCAGAGGTAAGGCGTGCGTTCATGACTTTCCAGTCATGGTACCCACGCAGGTTGGGAATTCGCTGTGCTATGAATCTGAGAAGGCTCCTAGACTCGGACGGTTACGGTTGTGCCCTGGCCAGGAGCGCTCTCGATGCGAATGTCGCCGCCGGCTCGTTCGACCGCGCGCTTGGCAATTGCCAGACCTAAGCCGGAACCGGCGATCTCACCTCGTTCGTCGCCACGATAAAACCGCTCGAACGCATGAAGGCGCTGTGTCTCCGTCATGCCCGGGCCTTCATCGCGCACGAAAAGCGACGTTTTTCCATTGTCGCGACGCGCACCCAAATGGATAGCGGTGTTCGGCGCGTACTTCATCGCATTTTCCACCAGATTGAAAAGCGCCTCGCCGAGTTCCGCGCGATCGCCCACGATTTGTGTTACGCCCTCGACATTGTAGTCGATCTGCAACGACGGGTCCAAACGGTGGGCCGCTTCCACTTGACTGCGCAGCAGTTCGCTCACTTCGATGGGGCCTTGCTCCGGCGGCGTTTCGGAATCGAGACGCGCAAGCCGCATCAAACGATCGATCAGCGCGCGCATGTGCTCTTTTTCGATTGCCATCGTGTTGAGAATCTGCTTGGCCACGGTCGGCTCGTCGACCGCACCGCGCCGCAACACATCGATATAGCCCGCAATAACGGTCAGCGGCGTACGAAGTTCGTGCCCCGCATCGGCAACGAACTGACGCATGCGTTCTTCGGTTCGCTTGCGCTCTTCCATCGAGGCGGAAACATTGGCCGCCGCGTCGTTATACGCAGTCGTCAACGCGTCCATTTCATCACCGCTCGAGAGCACGAACCGCTGCTGTGCATATTCGCCATGCGCGAGCGCGCGAAGAGCGTCCGTCACATCAACCAAAGGGCGCAAGGCTTGCTTTGAGAACTGCCACCCTAAAAACCATGAGAGCGCAATCGCAACGACCGCCAAGCTTACGATGAATTTCCAATACGGCAGCAGCGTTACTGAAATAAGCGCCCACGAGGGCGCAAAGGCGACATAACCGCCGTTGACCACCGCAAGTCCCGTGGGCTCCTCATGCGGTCCGGTGGGGCGCGCCAGAATCTCGCGCAAGACGAACGACTGCGCAACCTCGTGCCGGCCACGAATAGCGGCTGCGCCGGAAGGCGGCGTCGGAAGCGCTTCCACCACCGAATAGGAGCCACGCGGATCAAAGCCCGTACCCACTGACGGCGGTCCAAACATATCAAAAGGCGGCTTATAGATGTAAATCTGTCCGCTCTTGCTGTTCTTTGGGATGACCGCATGCAGCAAATCGTTGAAGGTCGGCGTTTCGCGTGCAACGTTGCGTGCTGCAAACTGATCGAGGATATGTGGCCGCAGATCCTTGTCCCCCGCCAGATACCGGCCCTTGGTATCAAAGACCGCCACCCGCAGTCCGATGCCGCTAAGTTGATCGACTAGAAGCGGAGCGGCCTGTTTGAACGTCTTACCTTGCGACTTATATTGATCGACTAAAATCCGGGCTTCTTCATGTTTTGAGGTCATGATATCGCCCGTCAAACCGCCCAGTTTATAAACCAGGACGATGGATGAGGCAAGAATGACGAGGAGCACTATCACGCTGAGCATCAACGCATAGAGCGTTGCGAGGCGTGAGGCAATCGATCTACGCAAGCCCGTAGCCTACGCCGCGAACCGTCCTTATCAGTGAGTTCTCATGCGGCCTATCCAGTTTATTGCGCAGATAGGAGATGTATGTTTCCACGATATTCGTGCCGCCCTCGAAATCGTGACCCCACACAAGTTCCAGCAAATGTTCTTTATTGAAAACGCGGCGTGGTTCGCGCATGAAAACCGCAAGCAGATCGAATTCGCGTTGCGTGAGTTCGACGGCGCGTTCGTCGCGAAAGACTTGGTGGGTCGATAAATTGAGGGAAAGGCTATGCCAGCGCAGCGTTCCATCTTCTATAAGTTGGGGACGCCGCAGCGCGGCGGAGAGACGCGCGATCAGCTCGTCGAATTCAAACGGCTTGACGAGGTAGTCATCCGCGCCGCCGGAGAGACCGGTGACCTTGTCGGCAAGCTCACCTTTTGCGGTAAGCATAAGAATGGGTGCCTGCGATATTTGACGCAGCATGGGAAGCAGCGCGAAGCCGTCGATCTTCGGCATCATCACATCGAGGACGATGACTTCCGGCTCCCACTCCTTTACGAGCGCGAGCGCCTGTTGCCCATCGGATGCCGTGCGCACGGAAAAGCCTTCGCGCGCCAGTCCTAGTTCCAGCATCTCCCGAATGTAGCGGTCGTCGTCTACCACTGCTATGCGTGATTTTGCGGTCATCATTCATATAGTACCCCATGCCGGGCTGAAGCGCGGCTGAGAGCGGCTATGCTGCCCGGGGCGCTCCCGGCCAAACCCGAAAGCGGTGCTCGGCAATGACGGCTGCCCGGTCGATCGATTCGAGCGTGTGACTATGCAGCTGCACGCCCCGCGCAGCGAGCTCAGCGACCAGGTTCTGCGGCGCGGTCCAGCGTGCGAACAGATGGACTTCCGAAGTCTCGACTTCGTCCGCCAAAATTGCGGCGACATCGACCAGGCCGCAGACGCCGGCATCCAGCAAGCGCGCCGTTACGGTGGTCTCGAACCGCTCGGCCGTCATGCCGGATGCTAGCGCGACGAGCCGGCCCAGCTCTTCCATCGAGCCGCTCTCAAAATCGATCAGGACCGCCCGTTGCTCCGGCCGCTCCGCGGTCAGCTGCGCATGCAACGTGACGCGGGTTATCGTGCTCCGCTCGCCCGCTTCTAGAATGGCGCCGCCGCCGATTAAGTATGTGTCCATGACCGAAGTATGCAGGGCGCGGGTGCCAACTGGCTGGCAGTCTACGATACTGAAGGTGGTCTGATCGGGACAGCCTGCGGGGCGCTGTTCTCTTCAGCCGCGGTGCACTTTCGAGGCTTTACTCTCCCAGCCTTTATGTGCTTTTGAAAGCGGCTGTTAGGAAGAATGTTTGGCGACGAACGACGCAGACGTAACCCGCTTCATCGCGATCATCGCGCTACGCCATCGAGT
>JACRUB010000073.1:5359-15792 GCA_014305015.1 Vulcanimicrobiota bacterium
CGAACGACGCAGACGTAACCCGCTTCATCGCGATCATCGCGCTACGCCATCGAGTCCACGGGCGGCTGATACTCTTGCGTGCCGTCGTAAAATCCCAGTAGGTGCTCTTCCAATTTGAGCATTGCAAATTCTTTATCGAGGCGCGCATATTGCACGGAGTAGACGCGACGGAATTCGTCCCATTCGGCTTTTGAATCCCAGACGTCAACCGTGAGATAAATGTATGAATCGGTTTTCTGCTTGAACAACCGTGTGCGGCGATAGGCGGGGTGCTGCGAAAACAAGGCGGCCCACGGCCCAGTCGAGCCATAAGCATGTTCGAATGCCCTGGCCTGGCTCGGATGCACGCGATACCGGTAGAAGATTTCTACCATAGCTGATTCACTTTGCCATACAGCTGGCACCCGCCTTGCGTACCATCGCCCCTATCCACTAGAAAGGGGTGTGTATTGCCTACCAATCTCGATACCAATGTTCCGAAAATCGATGCCGTCATGCGCCAAGCAACAGCGCTCATTTGGAAGAGCTTGCCGCCGGAGCGTCGAGACGGAGAGGAACTGCAAAGCGAAGCGCTCCGCCTACTCGTCCGCGCAATCGAAAGCTTCGATCCGGAGGCCGATCACAGTATCTACGCACGCGTGCGTGAACGCTTTCCCAACACCGGCAAACCGTGGACCACGGAAGCCGACCTCGAGCTGCGAAAGCTCTTCGAATCCGGCAACGGCATCAATGACCTCTCGCTGTATTTCCAGCGAACCGCAAACGGGATTCGTGCCAGGCTCGTCAAGCTCGGGCTGCTCGATCCCCGCCAGTATCAGCCAAGGTTCATAGCAGCTTAGCCGGGTTAACTTCGGTTGCGATAAACCGGTCAACCGCACCAAGGCGCTCGCCCGCGAGCGCCTCGAGGACGCGCGATTCGCGTTCTTGTTCCACCGTGGGTGTTTGCCAGGTATCAAACGTAAAGAGCAACGATTGAACGCGCTCCCGAAGCAGGTCGGTTAGAAAATCATCATCTTGATCGTTGCGCGGATTCGACGTGATCGCCGCTTGCAATGCCGCTGCATCCGTCTTGATCTTATCGAGATGGCGTTTTTCGGCTTCCTTCTGCACGCGCGTTAGCATGTTCAGTGCAATGTCTATGCGTGACCACAGCGCGTAGAGACGATGCTCGAGCGCATAACGTGCGGCGTGATTCATTGGTTTGTTTTGCTCGCGCGGATCCGGTACGACGTCGATTGGCGCTCGCAGCGTCCGCTTGTCGTCGTGGATCACGATCGTGTATCGTCCCGGCACGACCACTGCGCCGCTTGTAAATTGGTTCCAACTTGGCGAATCGTCCCACGCAACCGGTTTGTCTTCGGTCAGATCCCACGTCGCACGGTTGAGGCCGGCCTGATTGGTCAGGTCCGGGACCGCCTTTCCATCCTCCAAGTGCGTATTGAAATGATGCACGGCACGGCCGCGCGGATCGAGCACTTCAGCCGTCGGATTAGCCTTCGCCGGCGCTTTCAAATAGAACGTGACGATCGCGCCGTATGGCGGGTCATCGCCCGCACCGCTAGAGTTATTCCTCTCCGAATGAACCTCATACAGGTATGAGCGGCGCACCGGAAAGACGTACGCATCTTGCGTCCGCGCGCGCGTAAGCTGCTGCATCGGGGTGATATCATCAAGAATCCAGGCATCGCGTCCATGCGTTGCGAGCAAAAGATCGTTGAAATCCGGTTGAATCTGAATATCGCGGACGGATACCGGCGGCAGATTTTGCTGAAACGCTTGCCAGTGTGCTCCGCCGTCTTGCGAGGCGTAGAGTCCTAGCTCGGTGCCAAGATAGGCGACGCTTGGGTTCTTCGGATCTTGGCGAATCGTGCGCGCATATTGATCGGCGGGCACGCCCGCTGTGATCGGCGTCCACGATTTGCCGAAATCCGTTGTCTTAAAAACGTATGGCTTCCGATCGCCTTCCATGTGGCGGTCATAAATCGTGTAGGCTTCGCCGGCGCTGCGCGGCGATGCTGAAATGCTCGAGAAACGGCCGAAGGGCTCGATGCCGCGCGGCGTGACGTTGCGCCAGTGCTTTCCGCCATCGCGCGTGAGTTGCACGACGCCGTCGTCGGTGCCGATCCAAAGTAGACCCTTCGCAATGTGCGATGGCTCGATGGAGAGAATCGTATCGGATGTCTCGGCGCCGGTGCCCTCGAGCGTTACACCTCCGCTGAGTGCTTCATGCGATTTTTCGTTCCGTGTAAGATCGGGACTGATCACCTTCCACGAATGGCCGCGATCATGCGAGGCAAATAAGACGTTAGCGCCGATAAACGCCAAGCCGCGGTCGAATGGATCGAATGCGAGCGGCGTTTCCCAATTAAAACGGTATCCGAGATCGACTGGCGCGACGACGTTTTGATCGCGCTGGTACGGCGAAACATCCACGGTTTGTTTTGTGCTACCTTCAAAGACCAGCGTCTGCCCCGCATTGTTGCCACCCGCACTCGTTACCCAAACGTTGCGATCACTTCCCGGTTCGGGCTGCACAAAGATAGCATCGCCACCGCCGATGTTTTTCCAGTCGGCCGACGTAATGGCGCCTTGCAACGAGTTGCTTGGACCGCACCATCCACCGTTGTCTTGAAGCGGAGCGCACACGCGGTACGGATTACGGTGATCGAACCCAATGTGATAGAGCTGTCCGATCGGAATATTCCAGCGCATCTCCCAGGTTGCGCCTGCGTTGTATGAAATGGCCGGACCCCCATCGTTTGCTTCGATGATGCGCTTGCCGTCACTCGCGATCCACAAGCCGTGATGATCGCCATGCAGGCCGCGGTCGCGGCGGTGCCACGTTTTTCCCGCGTCGTTGCTCTCAACGAGATGGACGGATTCGGAATAAAGATGATCGGGATTCGTCGGATCGACCGCGAGTTCGCTAAAATAAAATGGGCGTTCGTCGGCGATCGTATCGTTCGACACCATCTGCCACTCCTCGCCGCCGTCATCGGAGCGCCAAATCAATCCTTGCTTGGATTGAATGACGGCGTACACACGATTCGGATTCGAAGGCGCAATTGCAAGGCCCATCCGGCCGAGTTGGTCGGTCGGTAAGCCGTGGCCCGTGAGGCGCTCCCAGGTTGCGCCGCCGTCACGCGAACGATAGAGGCCGTCATTATCGCCGCCGCTTTGCACGGACCAGCCCGTGCGGCGGAACTGCCAAATGCCCGCAAATAAAAGATCGGGATTTTTCGCGGCGCGCGCAACATCGGAAGCCCCGCTTTGCGGTCCGAGATAAAGCACTCTTGACCACGTTGCCCCGCCATCCGTCGTGCGATACACGCCGCGCTCGGAGTTGTCCGCAAACGGATCGCCAAGGGCGGCGGCCACGATATTGTTGCCATTGCGCGGATCGATGCTGATTTTTCCAATGGCAACGGTGCCTTTGAGGCCCATGAGTTTCCAGCTCTTGCCGCCGTCGCTCGTCTTGTAGATGCCGCCTCCCGGCGAGACGTCGTTGCGAGGATTTGCCTCACCCGTTCCGGCCCAGACAACGTCATCGTTGTTCGGATCGATCGAAACCGAACCGACCGAGGCAACGGGCTGTTCATCAAAAACGGGTTTCCACACCGTGCCGGCGGTTGTGGTTTTCCAAACGCCGCCGCCTGCGCTCCCTATGTAATAGAGGGCCGCATCGCGGTTGCTGCCGGCGGCCGAGGAGATTCGGCCGCCTGCAATGGCAGGCCCAACGTTGCGAAAATTCAATTGGGATAAAGGCGCCGGTGTCGGGCTCGGGCTGGGACTTGGCGTTGGGTTACCCTCGGCACCTAAGAACGCGAGAGCAAAACACAATACGAAATAGCGCATCTTGATTGCCTTTGCCAGATGAAACGGATTCCATGCTAAATGAGCTGCGCGCGGCCGAAGCGCGCTACCGGCTAATCGCCGAAGCGATGCCGCAATTCGTCTGGATCGATGCGCCGGACGGGAGCGCCGTCTATGCCAACCGCCGCTGGCTCGACTACATCGGCCTCTCCGCCGAAGAGAATGCGGGCTTCGGCTGGGTGTTAACGGTACATCCCGATGACGCAGCCCACCTTGACCCAATTCGCAAAAAGTCGTTACGTACGGGAGAAGACTTCGAGGGTGAGTGCCGTTATAAAGGAAGGGACGGCAAGTACCGCTGGTACCTCTTCCGCTCAATTGCGGTGCGCGACGACAATGGCGAAATTACAAGCTGGGTCGGCACGGCAACCGATATTGACCGGCAAAAACGGGCCGAAGAACAACAGAAATTCTTCGCGACTGCGAGCGAACTGCTCGGCTCAACGCTTGATGAACGCACGACGCTCGAGCGAATTGCCAAACTTTGCGCGCCGGGTCTTGCCGATTGGTGCATCATCGATCTGCTGGGCGACCAAGACTCGAGCCTGACGACGACGCTCGTCGAACATCCCGACCCGGCGAAGCGCGAAAAATTGCAGCGGCTTCTCGGGCCGACGCACTTCGAAGCGGCGACTGGTTTTGGGGCGGCACATGTGATCAACACCGGCGAGCCGCAGATTTTTCCATTCATTGAGCCGTGGATGGTCGACGAAGCCCTGCCCGAGTACACGGACCGGATGCTCTTTAAAGAAGCCGGCTACTCTTCGGCCATGATCTTGCCGCTAAAGTCCGGCGAAACCGTCTACGGTGCGCTCACGCTTGTGTCCGCCGATCCCGCGCGCCTCTACAACGATTTCGATTTGACGACCGCCATGGAATTTGCGCGCAGAGGCGGGATTGCAATCGAGCATTCGCGACTGTTCGCGCGCGAACACATGGTTGCAACAACGTTGCAGCGTGCACTGCTTCCACCAAAATTGCCGGAAATCGGCAACGTTCGTTTCTCCTCGGCCTATGCCGCCGCGGTCAAGGGTGAGGAAGTCGGCGGCGATTGGTACGATGCGTTCGAATTGCCGAATGGACGCATTGCGCTCTCGATCGGCGACGTCGCAGGCCACGGACTCGAAGCCGCAGTGACGATGGGGACCGTGCGCCAAGCAATTCGCACCGCTGCGCTCGAACGCTCGCAACCAAACGATGTGCTCTACCGCGCAAATGCCGCGCTCTCGCTTGACAAGCGCGACACGATGGTGACGGCGATCTTCGCCACATTCGAGCCGGGTTCGCGCTTGTTGGAGTATGCGATCGCGGGACATCCGCGGCCACTTGTGGTGGATGCGCGCGGACACGTGCAGACGCTCGAGGGGAACGGCCCGCCCCTCGGCGCGCTCTACGATACACAACGCGTCGAAATGATGCGTGCGACGCTGCCTGCGGGGTCGTCTGTCGTGTTTTTTACCGACGGCCTCACGGAATTCGACCGCGATATTGCGCGGGCGGAAAATCGGCTCACGGAGATACTCGAATCCAGACGGCATGCAATCGCGGAGAATCCGGCACGCGAGATTATCGATACGGTACTCTACGCACCGCAGCGGGACGACATCGCCGTTCTCGTGATGACGCTCGACGATCACGCGGAGCACGTCGATATCTTGCTCCCCGCAGATCCGCGATCAGCACCGGTTGCGCGCAACGTGTTGCGTGCCTTCACACGGTTCCATGCGTTTCATGACGATCGCGCTTTCGACGTCCTCGCGGTTGCAGGTGAAGCCGTGGCAAATGCAATCGAACATCCCTACGAAAACGGCGAAGGCATCTTCACGCTGAGCGCGGCCTTTACGCAAGATCAGATCAAGATAAACGTCACAGACCGTGGGAAGTGGCGCAGTAGTAGTTCCGTTGACCGCGGACGTGGTCTTACGATCATGAAGGCGATGGCAACGTCAGTCGATCTGGAGCGCAGTCCCGGCGGCACTACCGTCCACCTCACTCTCTGAGTTATGCCGTGCCCACCAAGGGCGCGGAGCAGATTTCGTCTTTGCTTTGATTCTGTTAAGTTCCCTAAAACCTAGTGGGGGCTTGCTTCCAATGTGCCGATTAACTCATCGTAACGCCTGCGTATAGAAGATGGGAGGTTGGCTTTGATCGAACGGAAACCGGCGCCGTCCAACCGCCGAGAAACATACCGGCAGAAACTCGATCTCCCGATCGACGTCAAAATTCCCGGCTTGCACGGTGAACAGAATCGCGCCGCAACGTTGATGGACCTTTCCGCAACGGGATGCCGCATTCGATCGCAGCACACGTATGAAGTCGGCACGAAACTCGGCTTTGATTTGCCCACATCGGAAAAGGGCTTAAAACTCACCGGTGCAATTGTCTCGCGCGAGAAAAGCGTGAGCAGTTTCATCTTTGATTATGGCCTAACATTCGCCGGTCTCTCGGAACAGCAACGTGAAGCGATCGTTCAAGAGCTGATGAACTTCCAACGCCGCGACGCCGTTGCAGTTTCATTCAAGAAATACGACGGCGGCGTCAAAGACGCGCCGCAAACGCGTCTTACGTATCGCGAAGAAGTCACTTTTCCCGTTCGCTTCATGCACGGTCAATCGGTGCATGCGGAAGGCTATGCCTCCGATATAAGCATGGACGGTATGCGCCTGTGGGGCGATACGGCCTTACAAAACGGTGCGCGCTTGCATCTGACATTTACGCTTCCGGACTACGTGCTCTATCCGGACACCGATCCGGACCAAATGCCGCGCCCGCAAGGCAAGAACACTCAGTCCTTCAAGCAGATGACCGCAAAAGGCGTCGTTGTCGCCCGCCTTCCGAGCAATACGCGCAAATTGCCGCACGGCGTGAAATTTGTCGACCTCCATCCGGTCGATCGCGAAGAACTCGCGCGTTTCATTCATCTTCTGCAAATCTACAAGCTCGCGAAGCGCAAAGGGCAGCCGGCAAAGAAGCCGGCCCCATGATCCGTCATTCGATTCCGCTGCATCAGCGTCTTTCGCGCGCGCTCGTGCACGACGAATTCGAAGTCAACTATCAGCCGCTCGTCGAGCTTGCCACAGGGCGCATTGCCGGGGCCGAAGCCTTGATCCGGTGGAGGCACAACGACGGCAGCTTGATCTTTCCCGATGCATTTATTCCGCAGTCCGAGCAGACCGGTTTTATTATCAAACTCGATCAATGGGTGCTCAACACCGCGTGCGTGCAATTTGCCCAATGGGGCAAAGAGTACGATCCAAACCTGTTTGTTGCCGTCAATCTTTCGGCTTCGCAATTTAGCCACCCGTTGCTGCTCAACGTAGTACGAGACGCGCTTAAGAACTCGATGCTTCCCGCCTCGGCACTCGAACTCGAAGTTACAGAAAGCGCTACCATGCGCGATCCAAACGAGACTGCAGGCATTATCAAGCAACTCGGCGATATGGGCATCGCCCTTTCGCTCGACGACTTCGGCACGGGCTTCTCGTCTTTAAGTTATCTCCACCGCTTCGCGTTCCACACGCTGAAGATCGATCGTTCATTTATCGGCGATTTCAGCAATAAGAAGCGCGACTCAACGATTGTTTCGGCGATCGTGGCGCTCGCACATGCGCTCGAGCTGGAGGTTGTCGCCGAGGGCATTGAAACCGAGGAGCAGCTCACGTTCTTGCGCTCCGCAAAGTGCAAACTCGGCCAGGGCTGGCTCTTTGGTAAAGCGATGTCTGCACAGGAGTTCGAAAAGGCACTCAAGGTCGACGGCGGCTACGCGCACATCACCGAAAAACAACGTATCAGCGCTTAATTCGCGACTCCACGAACCGCGCGATCAGTTCTCCAAGTACATCGATCCGCGGCCTTAGCCACGCGTTTTGCTCCGGACACGTCAGCTCGCCCATTTCAAGGACCAGCGCTGCATCGGATGCATCAACTTGGCGAAACCCGTAATAGTTGCTCAAATTGTCCGTGAAGTTATCTGGCTGAAACCGGAATTTCCAGGACTGCGTGTAGAACGACCGCCACGCAAGAGCGGCGGCCTCGTCTTGTTCGCGGTGATAGCCGATTGACGCACCGCTTCCGCAGCGGTTGGTGTTGCCGTCGAAATGAATAAATAGTGCATCCTTGACGGCAAACGTTCCGTCGAAATCCGCAGGTTCGCGAATCACGCTAATTCCGTCCGCGCGCAGCACGCGCGTCGCCTCATCTGCAACACGCGGCGTGAGTTCCCTCTCGCCCGCTGTGCCGAGATTGCACTTGTGTTTGAGGAAATGGACACAGCTCGCAGGGCGGCCTTCGTGACCGGCGGAGATTAAGACATCGGCCGTGGCCGTAACGGCCGCAAGAACAAGCGCTAGCATGGAGAACGTGCTTCGACGTGCCCAAGCGCCTCGCTGCTAAGCCCGGGAATTTTTCTTCGCTCTTTTTGAGGATCGAAGAACTCATTCTGGCTTCTTCGGGCGCGGACGTCTTTGAAGAGACGCTCAAACTTCTAGCAAGTAAGCTCTACCACGAAACGCGCAACGTTGCTCTACTAAAAAGCGGCGACGATCCGCTTTTTTCGAGCCTGCCGGCGGCGATTCGAGAGCAGTGCACCCAGTTGCTTGCACCATTTACCTTAAGCCAAGCCGGCGAAACACTCGATGCGCTTTTCGAAACCCTCATTACCCGAACCTCAAAGGGTCAGAAAGGCCAGTTCTTCACCCCGCGTTACGTGGTTGATTTCTGCGTTCGCCTAGTGCAATTGCAGGGTGGAGAAAGGGTACTCGACCCGGCCTGCGGATCCGGCGCTTTCTTGAATGCAGCACTCGAGCTCGGAGCGGGTTCGGTATCGGGATATGACATCGACGCTCGCGCGGTGCGCATCGCAAAATTGCTCATGCTCGCGCGCGGCGGCGATGCCCGGTCGATTCATGAAGGCGACGGCTTGCGTGACTTCTCCAATGAAAGCGCCGACGTTGTCTTGACGAATCCCCCGTTTGCAGGGGAGATCAACGATCCGCAGCGCCTCAGGGAATTCGAGCTTGGCGCAGGACGAGTGCGCGTTGAACGGGACGTGCTCTTCCTCGAGCGCGGCATAAAAGCGCTGCGCCCAGGTGGAAAGCTTGCGATCGTCTTGCCGCACAGCAAGTTCGCCGGCAAACCGTCACGCTACATTCGCGAATGGCTCCTCGACCATGTGGAAGTACTGGCGGTCGTCGGTCTAGGGCGAAACACGTTTCTTCCTCACACGCATCAAAAAACCAACGTCTTGCTTGCCCGGCGCCGCACTGTGGCTCGCAACGGCGAATTGCCGGCGATCTTTTTCGCTCAGAGCGAGATCGATGCCAAAGACTCGCGGGGGCGGCTGACCGGTTCAAGCGATCTCGACGGGATTCTCGCCGAGTACACCCGTCGACAAGCTTCGGATTCAGACGCTGCCGCTGTTCTGAATCCGAAGCCGCTCGAAGCGTGTTCGCTCGACGAAAATCTCACGCTGGCCCCTGAACGTAACACTGCCGCGAGCACGTCTTCAGGCGCCGTACGCATTGGTGATATCGCAAAAAACACGTCGACGTATTGCAAGCCCGCAGAGCCGGGGCCGTTCGTGGTTGTCGACACGACCCATGCCGTTGACGGCTTCATTTCGGCTCGTCCGCTCGAGGTCGTGGAAGCCTTACAAAGCAATAAGAAGCGCCTGCAGGCCGGCGACGTGATCGTTTCCCGCCTCCGTCCCTATTTGCGCCAGATTGCGTATGTCGATGCGGAGCTCGTGCAACGATTTCGGGACGCACAACTGTGCTGCTCCACCGAATTCTACGTACTGCGGGCGGGCAGGGATAATGCGGCCTTCCTTGTGCCGTTCTTGCTGACACCTGAAATCCAGGCGCTCCTGGCACGCTCGCAAGAAGGCGGCCATCACCCACGGGTTCCAGCCGCGGTGGTTACAAACATCCCGCTTTCCCCCGGCGTCTTGAAGGCACGCGAATCGCTTTCAACCGAGTTTGCTCGAGTGGTCGCTGCCATTCGGGACGCCGAACGCGCACGCGAACTCCTTGTCCGCAGATCGGCAACACCGCCGCAATAATCGCCTGGTATCGTGCCGTCATGCAGATTCCACGCAAGGTCAGCCACGACACAAGCGTTGCAGACCAAATCGCCGCGAGCTACCCAAAGCCCGAGCGGAACACCGTTCACAACACGGTCGTCAACTTGATGGCGGAAATGCGTAAAGACGGTGTGAGCGATCCGCGCCAGCAAGCCGACATCCTTGGTCAAACGTCTCTCGAGACCACCATGGGCAACGATATGATCGAACGCGTGAAAAAGGACGACTATGAAAACCGCGCCGATCTGGGCAATACGCAAAGAGGTGACGGAGCTCGTTTCAAGGGTCGAGGCTACATTCAAATCACCGGTCGCTCGAGCTATACCTACTGGGGCCATCGGCTGGGCGTCGACCTTATCAAACATCCGGAGCTCGCGGCACGGCCGGACATCGCCGCAAAAATCGCGGTGCAGGGAATGCGCGACGTAACGTTTACAGGGATGACCGCTAAGGGCAAACTCATCGACGGCGGTGGTAAAAA
>JACRUB010000054.1 GCA_014305015.1 Vulcanimicrobiota bacterium
GCATAACCTCCACCCCTTCGGGCGCGGCAATGATGCAGACGAAAGTGAGGTTCTGCGCGCCGCGGCTCTCCAGCGCTTCGAGTGCCGCCGTCCCCGAGTGACCGGTCGCGAGCATGGGATCGAGCACGAAGACGTGGCGCTCACTCAAATCGTCCGGCACGTTCGCATAGTACGGGACCGGCTGCAGCGTTTGCGGATCGCGGTAGAAGCCGAGGTGTGCAACGACGGCGTCGTCGATCACATCGAGAAAACCCGGCAGCAGACCCAGGCCCGCACGCAAAATCGGCGCAACGACGGGCCGCGCGGCAATTCGATGCGCCGTCATCTCGGTGATCGGCGTCATGACCCGCTGCTCTTTCATGGGCAACTCGCGCGTCGCTTCGTAGGCGAGAAAGCCACCCAGTTCTTCAATGAGATTGCGAAATTGCGGCGTCGGCGTTTCGAGATCGCGCAAGCGGGCGAGGCGGTCTGCGACGGCAGGATGATCGACGATGTGAAGATGCGCGTTCGTACTGGGCATAGCGTCGGAGTGCCTTTACCGTGGCATCGCAGGCGGCCTGCGAATGCTGACGAAAATCGCGACCATGCATCGTATGGTAGTGACCGTCGCACTTTTCGTGTGCGGCGTATTCGGCTTTTTCGGCGCACCTGCGCAGAGCCAAGAGGCTCCCTCCGCGTATTCGAAGTTCACGGCCGGCGCGACTGCACAGCGCGGGCTCTTCACGATTTGGAATAAGGACGGCAAGATCTACCTTTAACTCGCAGCCACGCAGCTCGACAAAGACTTTGTTGAAACCGTCGTTCCCGGCAACGGCCTCGGCGGCAGTTTCATCGTGTGGGGAAACACCGATCATCTTCCGGCGATGCTCGTGCATTTTCATCGCGCGGGCGAGAAGATCGCGGTCATCTGGCCGAATACGAATGTCGTCGCGAATACGCCCGACTTGCAAAGTGCGCTCGCGCAGAATTTTCCGCAATCGGTGGTCGGGCTCGGGCAGATCGTTGCAACGGATGATAAAACCGGAGCGGTGGTCTTTGATGCATCATCGCTGCTCAGCGATATTCTCGATTTGAACAACATCTTGAAGGGCTCGCTCGATCCCGGTGCGTCGTACCGGCTCGACTCGAGCCGCACGTACTTTGGGCAAACCAAGGCCTTCCCGCGCAACATCGTCATCGAGGCTGACCAGACGTGGGCAACCGAGGCTGCGCACGTGCAAGCCGCCGACGTTGCGCCGGATGCGCGTAGTCTGCAGATGCGCATCATTTACAACTTCGCGGAGCCGCCCGGCAACAGCGACTACCGCCCGCGGTACGCCGACGATCGCATCGGGCTCTACGATGCAATTTATTTGCAATACAATAACGATCAAGCGCGCGAGCGCCAACTCCGTTATTTCATTCGACTCAACATTCAACCGTCGGATCCAAGCAAGGCGCTCTCGCCCGCAAAACGGCCCGTCGTTTACTACTTAAGCAAAACCATTCCGCCGCAATACCGAGCCGCGGTGCGCGACGGTATCGTGGGCTGGAATAGAGCCTTCGAGCGGATCGGTATCAGCAATGCGATCGAAGTCAAAGATCAGCCCGCTGATCCGAATTGGGACGCGGACGACATTCGCTATAACGTGATCCGCTGGGTCACCGAAGCGCAAGCGAGTTTTGGCGCCGACTCGCAGACGTTGTACGACCCGCGCACGGGCGAAGAATTCCGCAGCGGTGTGCTCGTATCCGCAAACATTCCGGCCGGCGCCGCACGCGGATGGAAAATCTTCATCGATCCTGCGCGCTACGGTCGCGACACCGATCCCATGCCGCAATCATTCGTTCACGACGCGTTTGTGTCAACATTGCTGCACGAAACGGGCCACAACCTCGGCATGCAGCACAACTTTATTGGTTCGATGGCCTATTCCGCAAAACAACTCCAGAGCAAAGCCTTTACGTCTACGTACGGCATTTCTTCAACCGTGATGGAGTACGCGCCCACCAATCTCTGGCCGCGCCAGTATCCGCAAGGCGATTTCAACCAAACGGTGCTTGGACCGTACGACTACTTCACGATTAAATACGGCTACGCGACTATTCCCGGAACGCAGACCCCCGAAGCCGAGCTTCCGACCCTGCGCCGCTGGGCTTCGGCATGGTCAAATCCCTATTACCGCTATGCATCCGACGAAGACGTGTCGTGGGCCAATGGCCATGCCTCCGATCCGCGCGTGAATCAAGGCGATCTTACGAACGATCCGCTCGCGTGGTGCGGCGTTCAACTCAAAATGAACCATGAGTTACTCTCGACGGTAAATCGCAGGCTGCCCAAGGACGGCAGCGCATACGAGGAACTCACGGCAGCATTCTCGTCGATCCTGCGCAGCTACACCAACTGCGCGAGCTTACCGTCGCGGTTCATCGGGGGCCAATACGTTTCGCGTGCGCATCGTGGCGATACGCACGCGGAATCGCCGATTGTCCCGGTTCCGCGCTCGCAAGAGCTGCGCGCATTCCGGATGCTCGATCAGTATCTGTTTTCGGATTCTGCGTGGCAATTCTCACCACGCCTGTTGCAAGGTTTAGGGTACTCGGAATGGGCCGGCTACGGATACGTGTCGTGGCCCGGGTACGGAAACTTGCCGCTCTGGGCATACAATCCGCCCGAGCGTCACGACTACCCGGTGATGCAAAACATCGCGCGCGCACAGGCGCGCGTGATCGATCAGTTCTTCAATCCGCTAGTGCTGCAACGCATCGATGAGAATCCGCTTGAGTCAACCAAGAGCACGATGAGCATTGATGATCTCTTCACGTGGCTGCAAACGAGCATCTACGGGGACATCAATTCGCATACGCGCTCCATTTCGCTTGTGAAACGCAATTTGCAGACAATGTACGCCGATAAGCTCGCTGCACTGGTGAGCTCGCCCACACGTGGGACGCCATCGGACGCGCAAGCGTTAGCGCGCCACGAGCTGACAACCTTACGTCAAAGTATCGGCACTGCACTGCGAAGCGGTTCTGCAGATGCGATCACGCGCGCGCATTTGGAGAATCTGCGCCAGCACGCAACGCTGAAACCTTAAGATGGGAAAAGTAGGCGTCGGATGGAAAACACTGTTGCAAGCCGTT
>JACRUB010000057.1 GCA_014305015.1 Vulcanimicrobiota bacterium
CGTCGAGGTAGTGATCGCGATAACTGTTGTTCTGTTCGGGATCGAGCACTTCAAGCAGAGCCGACTGCGGATCGCCGCGGAAATCGCTTCCGACTTTATCGATCTCGTCGATCATCATGACCGGATTGCGCGTGCCGGCATCGCGAATGGCGCGCACGATCGTGCCGGGCATTGCGCCGATGTAGGTACGGCGGTGGCCGCGAATCTCCGATTCGTCACGCACGCCGCCAACCGATAGACGCACGAACTTGCGGCCCATGGCTTTTGCAATAGATTGACCGAGCGAGGTTTTACCGACGCCCGGGGGCCCGACGAAGCACAATATCGGGCCCGAAAGTTTCTTCTTGAGTTTTCCGACTGCAAGATACTCAATGATGCGGTCTTTGACTTTCTCGAGATCGTAGTGATCTTGGTCCAGAATCTGGCGCGCATTCTTGATATCGATTTGGTCGCTTGTTTCTTTACCCCACGGCATTTGCACGAGCCAATCGAGGTACGTGCGAATAACGCTGTACTCGGGCGATGCTTGCGGCACTTTGGAGAGACGGTCCAGCTCGCGGTCCGCAGCTTTCTTGACGTCTTCGGGCATCTGCGCTTCGTCGATCTTGGTGCGAAGTTCGTTGGTCTCCGCTTGTTGCGGATCTGTCTCGCCAAGCTCTTCTTGAATTGCGCGCAGTTGCTGGCGCAAATAAAAATCGCGCTGGTTCTTCTCCATCTCGCGCTGGATGTCGGATTGAATCTTATGTCCGAGCTCGACGACTTCCAACTCTTTGGTCAGCAGCATCGTGAGCTTGCGCATACGCTTCTCGGTGTTGCGCTCTTCGAGAATCGCCTGACGGTCGGCCGTTTCAAGGCGCATCGTCGAAGCAACGAAGTAGGTCAGCAGATTGGGGTCCGTGATGTTTTGGACTTCCATTTCCATCTCACGCGGCGCTTGCGGCAAATAGCCGAGCAATTTCTGAAAGAGCCCCGCGAGATTGCGGTGCATCGCCGTGAGGTCGTCCGAAGATTTGGTAATGTCGGGCAATTCCGTGTATGCCGCCACCATATACGGCTCGGTTTGCACGAATTGCTCGATTTGGAAGACGCTTTGACCCGCAACAATGCAGCGTAAGGTGCCATCCGGCACTTTGAGCATCTTTTGAATGGTCCCGATCGTACCGACGCGACGGATGTCGTCCGGACCCGGATCTTCCGTATCCTTGTCTTTGAGGACGGTCAACCCAATGGGGCGTCCCTCGCGCAGTGCTTCCTCGACCAATTGAATGCCCGGTTTTTTGACGACGGCGAGCGGAATAACGGTATTGGGAAAAAGCACGGCCTCCTGAAGCGGCAATATGCCGATCAGATGTGTCGAAATGACCGCTTTAGCGGCCTGCACTTTGGGCACTTTTGGCTCTATGGAATCTTTATCTTTACTGGTTGAGGCCATGAATTACGCAAGGGTCCTTTTGACGATCATTCGGATTTCGGTACGTGAGGTTGGGACGTATTGGGTTGCCGAAATCGGAAGCTGAATCGTCAATATACCGGCGCCGTAGGTAGACGAAACGGTTTCATATTCGACCGCAACGGGCAGATGGATTTTTTTAATAAACTCGCCGTACTCGATCTCTTTCTGTAAGAAAGAGCCGCGCGAGAAACGCGTCGCGTCGATCCGTCGTCCAATAATGAAGAGGTGGCGCTCGTCAACGGCAACGCGCAAATTTTCCGCATCCGCGCCCGCGAGCTCGACCTTAACAACAACCTGGCCGTGGTCTTCATCTATAAAGACGTCGGAATTGGGTTCCCAACGCCCGACACGTGTCTTTAGAAAATCCATCTATCCTAATAAACTCCGAAAGTTAGCAATCGGATGCGACGACTGCTAATTTAGGTGCTGGGGGCCTAGGGGCCTGGCCCCGGATCAGGAAGGGGGCGTCCGGCCGGCCACATCACGCACGGGTCCAGACGGATCTGCAGCGCAGTCAGCGCGTCGGCTGGGATTTTGACTGCAAAAAATTGGGTGAACTTGGTCGGGACGCCGAGGCGCGTTTGAGGCGGGAACGCGGTTTGGGCGATCCCCGGAGCGTGCGTGGAGGCCAGGACCGCATTGATCTCACCCGCGCTCGCCGGCGAGGTGTACTGGTCCGTACGGGTGCCGAGATACGTCTTGCCGTCTTGGCGCGTGTAGAGAAATCCGATGACTTCGTTCGGCGTAAAGGTTGCTTGGGAGACAACCTTATCGATACGCACGACTTCGCCGTCTCGCGAAACCGGTACATCGATGACCTGCGGGACTTGTTTTGCCGAATCCAGACAAGGGCCACGCGTATCCACATAGCCGGAGGCGGTGGGGGCAGGGGTAGCCGCGGGATTTCCCGCCTGAGCAATGATTAACGCCGAAATTGCAATCAACATGGAGAAAGAGCTTCGTGTGACCGCCGGAAAATCTTTGCTCGCTCAGTCCGTAACCATCGAAGGGCCGCTGGACGCGCCCGCGCTCTTGCTCGTACACGGCATCCACTTGGGCCGCTACTCATGGCAACCGCACGTTCAGATTCTTCGCCGCAATTTTCGCGTTGCGACCATCGACCTGCCGCGTCACGGCACGATGTATACGGTCCCGTTTACGCGTGAGGAAATTTTCGCGCAGTTAAACTATGTGGTGCAAGAACACCTCGCGTGCGCGCCGGTGATGATCGGCTACTCACTCGGCGGGTATTGCATTACCCAATTCGCAGAAGCCTCTCCGGACTCGAGCCGCGGCTTGTTGCTTGCCGGATGCTCGCTCGATCCGACGACCTGGCGCAGCAGTGCGTATAGCGCGCTTGCCGGACTTGGCGGTC
The DNA here is from genome assembly GCA_014305015.1 of Vulcanimicrobiota bacterium. Classification (GTDB taxonomy): domain Bacteria; phylum Vulcanimicrobiota; class Vulcanimicrobiia; order Vulcanimicrobiales; family Vulcanimicrobiaceae; genus JACRUB01. The sequence goes on from JACRUB010000057.1 coordinate 2,829, forward strand.
ATGTCCCGCCGCCGTTTCTCGATTCACTGGGCAGCATGTTCTTCCGCATGACACTCAAGCCCGATCTCGCGCAAGCGATCATCGAGAACCCCTTCAATCGACGTGCCTTTATGGAGTCGCACGTGATGCTCGGCGCACAATCGTACAGCAAAATGCTCTCGGAATACCCGCATCCGGTGCTTGTCGCGAACGGTGAATACGATTTCATCTTCCGTCCGCACGAGAAGCGCTTCATCAAGGAAGCCCGCGCGCAAGGGCGCATCGTCAGAGGAAGCGATCACGTGTTTCCGTTGCGGCGGCCCCAAGAATTCTGCGCCATGATTGAGGAATTCGCGCAGCGGATTATTTTACAGCAGCAACCGCTGCCGCTGTAACGGCACCGGCGTGGTTACTCCACGCGCCGCGTATGTAGGTGATGACTGCCGAGAGTTTCGCATCGCTCAGCGTTCCGCTCCAGGCGGGCATTTGACCGTTGTACGCCACGCCATTTATTTTCACCGGACCGGTGAGGCCCGTCTTGACGATCTTGATCAGTGGTTTTATGTCGCCCGTTACAACCGGGTTGCCGTCAAGCGGCGGAAACGCCCCGGGCTGGCCTTGCCCTTTGGATCCGTGACAGGTCGCGCAATTTGCATTGAACGTGGCCACTCCCAATGTCACCATCGAACCGGTGCTCGAAGCAGGCGTCGTAGTCGCCTGCGTTGTTGTCGTGGTCGTTGTGCTGCTGTTTGAGCCTTTAGAGCAACCCACAAAGAGAAGTGCGGGAGCAAGCAATAAGGCGGCGGCGGTCAAGCGGTTCATGCGACGCGGGTTCCCTTCTCGTTACGTGGGCCATTGGACATCCACAGGCGTGGCTTCCACACGTTCGGGGACTCGCGCCGCCTGCCTCTCGCGCAAAGCACGCCGAATGCCGTCGACACCGAAATCGGCCGCAAGTGCAAACGTGATGACCGCAAGAATGATAAGCGCACCCGAAGTATTCATCATGCCTGCGTAACTCAAATAGTTGCCTTTGGTAACGAAGAACCCCGCCGCGAGCAAGAGCGCGACAAACGCGCTGAAGCGGGTGAATAAGCCGAAGACCAGCAGCAACCCAACCACGACCTCGAGCGCCGCCAAAATCGGCACAACCTGATGCGTGCCGTGATACCAAGCAGGCAGCGCGGGCGCCTTTCCTCCCAGCAGCTTCTCGAGACCATGCACGAACCAAAACGCCCCGAGATAGATCCGGACGATCGTTAACCAAAAAGCCGCATGCGGCGATAATCGCGTCATACGACTAGGGTACCCGGCAAGAAGCTAAAGGTGTCACGAGGGCAGAAGAAAGCTCCATGGCCTCGGTAATCACGGCTCAGGCTCCGCATAACCAACGCCGGTTCGCGCTTTTTGCCGTGGTGGCGATGACGCTCGCCGCGCTCGGCATCTTGCCGGTTGCGCGCGTGGCGGCGCCGCCGATCGAATCGATTCTCGAATTCATCGTATGGGGCGCCGTCTTTAACCAACTCGCGACGGCCTATTTGCTTTCACGCCATCTGCGCGCAAGCCGCATTGCAGCCCTCGGCATTCTGACCGCCGGCTACATTTGTACCGCATTCCTCACTCTCGGCTACATTACGGCGTTCCCATCGCAAGCTGCCGTCGTGCTCGGAATTTCGTGGCACTACGTTTTTCCGCTGACGGTAATCGCGTACGTCTTGTCACGCAGACGCTCGACCATGATCTCCGCGGAGGCCGCGGCATCGCTCTCCGTGCGCGTTCCGATCGGTGCTGCGATGCTGACATTGCTCGCAGTCTCGGCCGTTCTGTACTATGGGCGCGCGATCCCGATCTTGCAAGTCGCAGGGGACTACACGCGCATCATTACCTCGGGCGCCGCCCCGCTCGCTGCGGTCACGACGCTCGCGGCGCTCATCATCCTCTGGCGCCGCACCCGCGGCAGTACCACAATGCATCTGTGGCTGGCGGTTTCACTGGTTGCGCTGCTTGTTGATTTGCTGCTCACCATCTATTCGCGTCACTTCTTCACGTGGGGCTGGTACTTCGCGCGCCTCTGCGGGCTGCTCGCCGGCAGCTACGTGTTCCTTGCGATGATGGAAGAGGCGGGACGTCTCTCCACCAGTATCGTCGATGCGGAACGCAAGTTGCACGTCGTCTTCGACAGTGTTGCCGATGCGATCCTGACAATCGATGCGCGCGACGTCATTGCATCGTGCAACCACGCGGCCGCGATGCTCTTTGACATCAGTGAAGAGCGTCTCATGCGCATGCCGGTAACGCGCATCATTCCGGATTACATTGTGGCAATGGATTCGCTGCCTAAGAGCGGCACGATCGAGGTGCGCGGGCAGCGCAGCGACGGCTCGATCTTCCCGCTCGAAATCGCTGCGAGTCAAGCGGTCGAAGAAGCGTCGATGACCATCGTCATCGCGCGCGACATCACCTCACGCAAACGCGCCGAGGCGGCCCTTGCATCCGCGCGCGACCAAGCGCTTGAGGCGGCGCGCCTCAAAGCGCAATTCCTCGCAACGATGAGTCACGAGATTCGAACCCCGATCAACGCTATCGTCGGCATGTCGGAATTGCTGCTGAGCACCTCTATGACCGGTGAACAGCGCGAATACGCCGATACGGTCAACACCTCGGCGGAGTCTTTGCTCGCGGTCATCAACGATATTCTCGATTTCTCCAAACTCGAAGCCGGCAAAATGGAACTGGATTCGGTTCCGTTCTCACCGCTCGCCATTGTCGAAGCGATGGCCGACATTCTCGCCTCGCAGGCGCGACGCAAGGGACTTTCGCTCGTCACCTATATTGCGCCGGACGTTCCAAAAGCCGTAGCCGGCGATCCCAACCGCCTCAAGCAAATTTTGCTCAACCTCATGAGCAATGCCGTCAAGTTTACGGAAAGCGGCAACGTCGTGACCCGTTGCGTTGTCGAACAACGCGCGGGCGAGGCCGTCGTGCTGCGTTTTTCCATCACCGATAATGGCATTGGAATCGAGAAGGCGCAGCAAGAGCGGCTCTTTATGCCGTTCTCGCAAGCGGACGGTTCCACCAGCCGCCGCTTCGGCGGAACGGGCCTCGGCCTTTCGATTGCCAAGCGGTTGGCGACGATGATGGAAGGCATTATCGGAGTTGATTCCGCGCCGGGTAAAGGCAGCACGTTTTACTTTACCGCCAAATTCGCGCAACTCTCCGACGACCTCGCGCCCTCAACCGATCAGCCCCAAATCATTGCAGGCAGCAGCGCGCTGCTGGTTGACGACGACAAGATCTCGCGCGACATTCTCATGCAGTATCTCGCCTCGTGGGGGATCGCAGTCGATGTGGCAAAGGATGCGGCCCAGGCGCTCGATCTCTTATTGCACGCTGACGAAAATCAAACCGAGTATAACTTTGCGATCATTGACTACTTCATGCCCAACGTTGACGGCATAGAACTCGGCCGCCGCATTCACAGCCTGGCCGAGTACGACGGCATGCCGCTTATTCTGGTTACTGCCTTCGATGAAGCGGGGCGCGGCAAGGATGCAGTCGATGCGGGCTTTGCGGGATATTTACGCAAGCCCATGCGGCAGTCCGCGCTGTACGATGCGATCGCGGTCGCAACGCAACTTCAACATCCTCCGACACATCCGAAGGCCGCGCCGGCGACCGTTGCAGCGGTCAATGGACACGCAACGACGCGCATCTTGCTTGCCGAAGACCATCCGGTCAATCAAACGCTGGCGATGAAACAACTTGCGAAACTTGGTTACGAAGCCGTGGCGTGCAAGGACGGTCAGGAAGCAATTGATGAGCTTGCGAAGAACGATTATGATATCGTCCTTATGGATTGCCAGATGCCCATCGTCGACGGCTTTGAAGCTACGAGGGTGATCCGGCGGAATGAAACGCAAACGGGCAAACACGTGCCGATCGTCGCCATGACCGCAAACGCCATGGAGGGCGACCGTGAAATGTGTCTTGCCGCGGGAATGGACGACTACATTGCAAAGCCTGTCCAGATGAAAACACTTCGCACAATCTTAGAACGGTGGAGCGCAGAGCGTGAAACAGAACGCAGATAGATCCGTACTCGATATGGACCGCCTCATCGAGGTGTATGAGGAAGATCTCGACGGCATGCTTGAGCTCTTCGATTTGATGCTCAAGAACAACACCGCACTGCTCGCCAAATTGGAACACGCGGCGCAAGAGCACGATCTCGAAGGCGTGCGTTCGGCCTCACACGCCATGAAAGGCTCGGTCGGCAACGTCGGAGGCATCGAACTCTACAAGCTTGCGCAAGAAATTGAAGACAAAGCGCGCGACGGATCGTGGGATGGACTTGTGGAGCTCGTAAAAAAAGCGCGTCCCGCTTTGGACCGGCTGCGCCGCGAAGTCGACAGCCTACGAATCGAGTAAGCGCGCCCGCTCGAACAGAATCGTCTCCTCTCCCCCAAGCGAACTGCGAACCTTCTCCACATAGCCGGTCTTTTGCGCGACTCGAACCGAAGCAACGTTTTGCGGATCGATGATGCAAACGGTCAGCGGCGCCTCGATGTGTTTGTCGCTCCAAGCGACGGCCGCGCGCATCGATTCAGTGGCATAGCCTTTACCGTGAAACGCGCTCGCCAGCACCCACCCGAACTCGGGGATTCCCGAAATCGAAGGCTGCATCTCACGCTTGAAATCTGCAAAACCAAGTTCACCGATAAAACGGCCGCTCGTCTTTTCTTCAACGGCCCAGTAGCCGTACCCCAAGAGCGGCCACATGCCGCCATAACGCAAAATTCTAAACCACGTTGCTTGCAGCGTTGAGGGAGCGCCCCCGATGTGCCGCACTACTACCGGGTCGGCCCACATTGCGGCGCATGCCGCCAAGTCACCCGCGCGGTGCGCACGCAGAATCAAACGGTTCGTCTCGACCTCCGGTGCAAGATTCACCCCTACATCCGCAGCTCTGCGGCGGCCGCCAGCGCCTGCTGCAACGACCAGGTGCGGCCTTCTTCAAAGAGTGTCCCGTAGTGATCGGTCTCGATATATTCGAGCAGGGCTGAACGCTGATTTTCGGTGGCAAGTTGCTGTGCTGCGGAGCGCGGAAGATGATGCACCTCGCGCAAATGCTCCACAAACCCGCTGATCAAAGCGGCAGGCTCGATCTTTCCGAGTGCGACGCTCAAATGGAACGCGTCATCAAAACACTGCGCGAGCCCTTCGTAATGGAGCAGCTGCCGGAAGATTTCCAAAGCATCGGTCATCGGACCGATCGATTGCAAGATGTTGCCGCGCGCAAGTTCAAAGCGTGCAATGCGCTCCAACTGTTCGGCAATGCGTGGCTGATTCTCAAAGCGTTCGAAGATTGCCAGGCTCTCGCGGCAGATTGTAACGGCGCGATCGTACTCGCCGCGCATCCAGGTCAGCTCTGCTAGGTCGCCAAGCGCAACCGCCGCAAGCGCCTCCTGTCCAAGTTCGCGCGCAATGTCCAGTGCTTCGCGGTACAGTTGCTCCGCGCGATCGTAATCGTGATGGTAGTCGCGCGCGAGGTCGGCTAGATTCTCAAGACCAACCGAGATGCCACGCTTCTCCCCGAGTTCGCGGCGGATAGTGAGCGCCTGTATGTAATGTTCTTCTGCGGCCGCGAAATCTCCGAGGGTATGCAGAGCGATGCCCATGCCGTTGAGAGCGGATGCAATCCGGCTGCGATTGCCGAGTTGTTCGTAGAGTGCTTTTTCGCGCTTGGCAGCATCCAGCAAGGCGGTATAGTCGCCCTGCGCCATGGCTAGGATATCCACGCCATGCCACAAGTCCGCGGCAATCGAAAGCGGATATGACGATTCGCCATGCGCGAGCGATTGGGCAAGCCACCGCCGGCCTTCACCGATACGTCCGCTTTCATACCAAAAGCGCGACAGCGATGCGGCGCACTGCGCGCCAAGCACAATGTCGTTCTTCTCAGTAAGGGCCCACCGCAGCGCATCGCGGAAATTCTCGTGCTCCACGAGCAGCGGCGCGAGCCACGAGCTGGTGGATGTCTCAGCGTACCCGTGCGCAGCGCGCGCCGCAACTTTGGTAAAGAAGCGCGCATGTTTGTCGCGAATACTCTTGAGCTCTTCTGCAATTTCGAGACGTTCATGAGCGTACTCGCGCGTTGATTCCAACAAACGATACCGGTACTCGCGGTCGACCTGATCCGCAACCACCAGCGATTTATCCGTCAGTTCGCCAAGCAGATCGAGCACGCTGTGTTCGGGAAGCGTTTCGTCCGAGCAAACTTCTTCTGCCGCCTCAATCGTCCAACCGCCGACAAACACAGAGAGACGCCGCAAGAGCCTGCGTTGCGGCTCGCTGAGTAGATCGAAGCTCCAGTCGATAAGCGCGCGCAGCGTCTTCTGCCGCGGCTGCGCGTTGCGACTGCCTTTACTTAAGACTGCAAAGCGGTCTTGAAGCCGCGAGCTGAGTTGATCGAGGGTCATCTCCTTCGCGCGCGCGGCCGCGAGCTCGATCGCAAGTGGAATGCCGTCGAGACGCCCACAGACTTCGGCGATGCTCCGCGCGGTCGTTGCATCGCGTCCCACGGCGTCGCCAAGATTCGCCCGTTCCGTGAAAAGTTCGACGGCGTCCCGTTCTTCAAACGGCGCCAGACGGTAGGTGCGTTCACCCGGAACGCCAAGCGGTTCGCGGCTCGTTGCAAGCATCCGTAAATCCGGGCAACTATGCAGCAGCGTCTCCGCAAGCTCCGCGCAGGGCGCAATCAGTTGCTCGCAGTTGTCCAGAATAAGCAGCATCGCTTTATCGCGCAGATGTTCCACCAGCGTCGAGCGCAATGAGCGGCCCGGCTGCTCGAAAACCGAAAGCGTCGTCGCGATCGTTTGCAAGATCATCGAGGGTTCCGAAACGCGCGCGAGATCGATAAAGGCCACGCCGTCGATATTCGAGCCTGCCACGTGACGCGCAACCACGATCGAAAGGCGCGTCTTGCCGACGCCGCCCGGTCCGAGCAGTGTCGTCAAACGCGATTCGTTCACGAGTTTGCTGACTTCACCGATTTCGCGGCTCCGCCCGACGAAGGTGGTGAGATCGCTCGGCAGATTGTGCTTGACGGTATAGCGGCGCTGCGTCTTTGGACTGTCCGATTGATAGCTATCGGCCACGACACGGTTACGGCCGCCCGATTTTGCAAAATACAGCGCCTTATCGGCGGCGTTGACAAGACTTTCTTTCGATACACCCTCGGCGGGAATGCAGGCCGCAATTCCGAGGCTTGCCGTAACTCGCCCAATTTCCGAACCTTGGTGTGGAATCCCGAGTGAATCGATCGCCGTGCGAATGCGTTCTGCCGTTGTAATCGCGCCCGTGACGTTCGTTTCGGGCAGAATGATCGCAAATTCTTCGCCGCCATAGCGAGCGAAAACGTCGCTCGGGCGTGTAACGCACCGGCCCGCAGCCTGCGCAACCTGTTTAAGGCACGCATCGCCGGCAATGTGCCCGTACGCATCGTTGAACGCTTTGAAGAAATCGATATCGAGCAGCACCATCGAGAGATTGATCTTCCGCCGCTGCGCGAGATTCCATTCGAACATCAAACGCTCATCGAACGTGCGGCGATTCGCGACGCCGGTCAATGCATCGACCGACGCGAATTTTTCCAGCTGAATGTTTTCGGATTCTAAGATTGCGCTGTTGAGAGCGACCGCGATATAGAGCGCACACGTTTCAAGCAGTTCAAGATCGGCGCCGGTGTACGCATTCGGGATTGGGCTCTGCACGGAGAGTACCCCGATGTTGCGCGAGCCGAAACGCAGCGGCACGTACATCATCGATTGTCCGTCATCGGAGGGAGCGGCATTCATAGCAAGCGGCACGACCGGTCCGGGCAACTCATCGAGCGTTCGAAAGAGTACCGACTCGCCCGTCTCAAAAACGCGGCGGGTTTGGGACTGCGGATTGACCGGAACGGCGGCGCGGCGGCGGCTGATGCCGTGATCGTACATGAATTCGATGCGCACCGTTTCGCCGTGCCTCAGAGCAATAAAGACCAATGAGGCATCTACGAACTTCGCTAAGAGCACGCAGAGCTGCTCGAAGAGCGTGTCCGTTGGGAGATCCGTCGCCAGCAATTCGGCCGTGCGCCGGACGATCTGCTGGGCGCGGTGGGACGGCGCGTCTAGACTCACTACTTAAAGTTTCGGTGGAAAAGTGAGCTTGGTTGCTTATTAAGCGGTCCCGGCGTGTTTCGTTTCTGTTAAGAGGGCCCCCACTTCTCCATCTCGTCCGCAAGCCGGGCGTCGCTCTGCCGTCCGGTCGTGCGAAGTCCGGCGGCCGCGCCTTCCAAATCGGCCGGCGCGCGGTTCTGCCCAAGCTTGAACTTGGCTTCGAGCTGATCCACTTGCAAGTACAGGGCGACGATCCCGCCTTCGAGACCCTCGCGATAATGCGCGTCGAGCTCCGTAACGCTCCACGGCTGCGGCGCGCCGGCTTCCATCGCCTCGACCAACTGTCTTAAGACCGCAATCTTTTCGGAGTCCGGCGCAATGCTCACCGTGCCGCTACAATGCACGACTTCATAATTCCACGTCGGCACATCGCGCTTCGGATTGGTGTACCAGCGCGGCGAGATGTATCCGTGAGCGCCACGAAATACGGCAGTGGCACGCGCGCCGGCAAGCGTGCGCCAGTGCGGATTGGCCTTTGCAACATGCGCGGCTAGAACCGGTTCAGGCCCGCGGCGTGCAATTGTAAACGGGATATGGCTGATCATTGGAGCTCCATCGGCGACGCTCAGCAACATACCGAACGGCTCTGCTTCGATGAGTTCCAAAGCAGCGCAAACGTCTTGCTGCAAAAAATGCGATGGCAAATACATGGGCTTTGCATACCATGGGTCGAAGCTGGGCGTCAATGAACGCGCAAGACCGGCACCGGTTCCAAGACGACGGCTTCCTCGTGCTTCCCGGTTTTGCTTCACGCCGGCAAGTCGAGACGCTGCGTCGCCGTGCCAACGAGATTGTCGCGCAATTCGATCCGCAACAAGGTCGCTCGATTTTTACAACCCGTAATCAAGCCAAGCACAGCGACGACTACTTTCTTGGCTCCGCCGACAAAATTCGATGTTTCTTTGAGGAAGACGCTTTCGATGAAAACGGGGAGCTCAAGCAACCAAAAGAGCTCTCGATCAACAAGATCGGCCATGCGCTCCACGATCTGGACGCAGTCTTTGAGCGATTCTCCCGCAACGCCGGCGTGCGCGCCGTCGCAGCGCCGCTGACCGTAGACCCGCTGCTCTATCAATCGATGTATATTTTTAAGCAGCCCCAGATCGGCGGCGAAGTAAATTGTCACCAAGATGAGAGTTTTTTCCAAACGGATCCCCCGAGCGACGTTACGTTTTGGTTTGCGCTCGAAAACGCGGATCGCACCAACGGCTGCCTGTGGGTGCAGCCGGGCGGTCATCGCACGCCGCTACGCGAGCGGTTTGTGATCTGCGATGGACAAGCATCGCTTGAGAAGATCGATTCAACGCCGTGGCCCGACGCGGACAGCATCGTGCCGCTCGAGGTCGAGCAGGGTGCACTGGTCGTTTTTCACGGGCGGCTGCCGCACTACAGCGCACCGAATCGTTCTCAGCAATCGCGCCACGCCTACACGCTGCACGTCGTCGATGGACGCGCGAAATATTCTGCGCTCAACTGGTTGCAACGCGGACCGCACCTGCCCGCGCGGGGCTTCTAATCGTTCATGAGGCGGTCGAACGTTCGCAGCGCCGGAAACCACACCGCCCACAGTGCAATCACCACGAGCGTTGCCACTCCACCGGCCACGACTGAACCCACCGGGCCGATGAGCGCCGCAAGCGTTCCCGATTCAAACGCGCCCAGTTCGTTTGATGCACCGATAAAGACATTCTCAACCGCACTCACACGACCGCGCATCTCATCCGGCGAACGCAGTTGCACGAGCACGTTACGAATGACCACGCTGACCATATCGAAGCCGCCCGTGAGCGCGAGCGCAACAAACGAAACCCAAAAGTTTTTCGAGAGGCCGAAGACGATCGTGAAGACCCCGAAGCCTGCAACCACGCCAAAGAGCAGCGGGCCGGCGCGTCCGCTAATCGGGCGGCGCGCGATAGACGCGGCAACGAGCGCTGCGCCGACGGCGGGGGCACTAAGCAAAGCACCGTAGCCGCGCGGGCCGACATGCAGAATCTGCGATGCATAAATCGGCAAGAGCGAGACCGCTCCCCCGAAAAGCACGGCAAAGAGATCGAGCGAGATTGCACCGAGCAGAATCTTGCGCGAGAAAATAAACTTGAGGCCGTCGAGGGCGGATTGCCACAGCGAAACGGTATCGACTGCAACCTCACGCGGGTGTAAGAACGCAAAGGCAATCGCGCCGAAAAGATAGGCCAGCGCCGCTGCAAAAAATGCGACCGGCGTTCCGATCGCGATAAGCACGCCTGCAAGGGCGGGTCCGGCAACCGTTATGACCTGCGTCACGGACGACGAAATAGCTTGCGCCCGCACGAAGTGATGCTCTTGCACGATGCCCGCAAGCAACGAACGTTCCGCAGGCGTTCCCGTCGAATGCGCGATGCCGATAAGTGCAATCGCCGCGAAGTACGCGCCGATGGAGTGATTGCCCAAGAGCGAGAGTGCTGCAAAGAGGCACAGGCCAAGCATCTCGACGATGGAGACCGTAACGACGATGAGCCGACGGTCGAACCGGTCGGCAAGGATACCGGCCGGCAGCGCCAACACGAGCTGCGGCACAAAAAGTATGAGGCCGACCAGCGCGAGATCGAAGGGGCGGTGGCGCAGCGCGTAGATCTGCCACCAAATTGCGACCGTCTCGATCCGGTAAGCAAGCACGACGCTCTGCCGGGCGATAAAAAACGCGAGAAATTCGCGCTCCCGAAATAGTTGCCGCATCTCCACGGAGGAATGCGCCGTCATCGCCTTAAGCTCATGTTAACCACAGGAGGGCTTTCATTGAATCGTCTCGCTACCGTCGTGTCGTTCGTCCTTGTCCTGGCGCTCGGCCAAGCCGTACTTGCGGCCGACAGTGGACCGTATGGGAAGATGGCCTGGCGCTCGATCGGTCCTGCCGTTTCCGGCGGCCGCATCGCATCCGTTGCAGGCATCGCAAGCAACCCGAAGCTGTACTACATCGGCGCAGCCGGCGGCGGCGTTTGGAAGACTTCAAACGGGGGCGCAACGTGGGAGCCGGTTTTCGAAAAGCAGGCCGTGTCGGCAATCGGCGCGGTTTCAATCGATCCTTTAGATGAGAACGTCGTGTGGGTGGGCACCGGCGAATCGAACCCGCGCAACGACGTGAGCTATGGCGATGGTGTCTACAAGACGACCGACGGTGGGAAAACCTGGAAAAACATGGGGCTCGCGCAAACCCGGCATATTTCGCGCATCGCGATCGACCCCAAGAATCCGAACCACGTGGTGGTCGCCGCCCAAGGCGATGTGTTTAAGAATTCGACCGAACGCGGTGTGTACGTCACGACCGATGGCGGCGCGACGTGGCAGAAAACGCTCTATGTCGGGCCGCAAAGCGGTGCTTCCGATTTGGTCATGGCCTCCCAGGACCCAAACATCGTGTACGCCGGCATCTGGCAATTTCAGCGCGTCCCGTGGACGTTTACCTCAGGCGGTACCGAAGACGGACTCTACAAATCGATCGACGGCGGCATGACGTGGAACCGGCTGAGCGGACACGGTTTGCCCGAAGGCGTGACGGGACGCATCGGTCTTGCCATCGCGCCAAGCGACAGCAAACGCGTCTACGCAATCATTGAATCCAAAGATGGCATCCTCTGGCGCACCGATGACGGCGGCGCAACGTGGGCGCTCGTCTCCAAAGATTCACTGGTCGATCAGCGGCCGTTCTACTTCTCACACATAAATGTCGATCCGAAGAATCCGGATCACGTGTATGCCGTTTCAGAATTTCTCGCCGAAAGCAAAGATGGCGGCAAGAAATTTAAGGAAACTGCGACCAACGTGCACGTAGACTACCACGCGATGTGGATTGCACCGAACGATCCCGACCGCATGATGACGGGCGAGGATGGCGGCTATGCCTTAACGCTAGACGGCGGAAAGAACTGGGCGTTCTCACGCAACATTCCGATCGGGCAAATCTACCATGTGGGACTCTCAAACGAGAATCCCTACTGGATTTGCGCGCCGTTGCAAGATAATAACGGGTTCTGCGGACCTTCAAATTCGCTCGACCGCGAAGGCATCAAAGACGAACACTGGGTGCGCGTGGTGGGTGGCGACGGCATGTGGGCCGTTCCGGATCCGCGCGATCCCAATATTATCATCACCGATTTGCAAACCGGAAGAATCTCGGCGTTTAACAAGGTGACCAAACAAGCCAGGCAGGTTGCGCCGTACTTTGACTTCGATCGCAACAATTTCAATTTATACAAACGCAAGTATCGCTTTAACTGGGATTCGCCGATTGCGTTTGCGCCGTGGGACGGCAGCGTGTTGTGGATGGGCGGCAACGTCGTCTTCCAATCGGTCGATCGCGGCGAGCACTGGCGCAAAATCAGCCCCGATCTCACGCTCAATCTACGCGCACATCAACTGCCTTCGGGCGGGCCGCTTGCCCTCGACGTTTCAAGCGCCGAGAACTCCGATACGATTCTGGATATCGAAGGCTCGCCGGTCAAGAACAATCAAATCTGGGTCGGCACCGATGATGGCATCGTTGCTTTAACGAGAGACGGCGGCAACCATTGGATGAAAACTCAACTTCCTGGCGTTCCGCCGCTTGCGCGCATTGAAAC
>JACRUB010000163.1 GCA_014305015.1 Vulcanimicrobiota bacterium
TCAAAGGGGACATCTCTAACGAGTTTCAGGGGGACATCACTGCGGAGTCCTAACAGCTCCCGAGTAGGATGTAGCGGTAGCTCTCGTAGCGGCTCTGCACGATCGTCCCACCGTCGACCGCGGCTTGAACCATGCACCCCGGCTCCCGGAGATGGCTGCAGTCGTTGAACCGGCAGCGGCTCGCGGGCTCGCGCATCTCGCGAAAGGCCTGGGCGAGCTCTTGCGGCGTGACTTCCCCGAGGCCAAATTCACCCACCCCAGGGCTATCGATCAGGAACCCTTCGCCGGTTCGATAGAGGCGCGAGGCGGTCGTGGTCTGTTTTCCGATCCCGTGCCGCGAGACCGCGCCGACCACACTTTCGCCCCCGAGCGCCCGGAAGAGCGAGCTCTTTCCTACCCCCGAGACGCCCGCAAGCATCGCGTGCTTGGTCCGCAGTACTTCCTTTAAAGCTTCAAGATTGCTGCCCGTCTTCGGATTGACGGTGAGCGTTGCATACCCGAGCGACCGGTAGAGTGCATCCAACACCTTGGGGATAGCGGGACTTGCCAAGTCGGGTTTGGTGAAGAGCACGAGCGCCTCGAGCGATTCAAACTCCGCAAAAGCGAGCAGCTGATCGAGCAAGACGAGCCTGGGCGGCGGATCCGCAAGCGCCGTGACCGCCGCAATCGTATCGATGTTGGCGGCCATTGTTTTGGTTCGTTCACCGCTACGCCGCTGCAAAACCGAATGGCGCTCGGCGACCGCGTCGACGAGTGCGGTCTCGTCTTCGAGTCTGCGGGCGCTCACGAGGTCGCCCGGCACTAACATCTCTCGCTTACCGGTTGTTCGCTTGAGGGTCGCCACCCGGGGAATGCTTTCTGAATCGAAGACGATCCAGGCCGCATTCTTGCCGACCGAAACAACCCGGGCGCGTTCGGGCTCGTTTATCCGCATGAAAGAAGCCGGCGTGCGGCTAACGATGTGAACGTGAGTGACGACGCGGAAATCATCGCGCTTGAGATTGAACCCGAAGCCGAAGATGCCTTGCCCATTTTGGCGGAAGCTTTAGGTGGCCCCGGAGGACCGGCCGGCGTCACACGCGCGGAAGTTGTTCGTCACGCCCTTCTGCTTGAATTCCGGCCGGCACTCACGCCTTGGCCGACCATCAGAACGCTGATCGATGCGGAGCTTTCCCGTTTCGGCAGCACCGCCCGCCGCACGACACTTCACTCGACGCTTTCGCTTGAAATGGAAACGCGACTTGCGGCAGCGGGCTTGCAATGCGAAGAAATCGGGCCGGACCGCGTGCTCGAGAAGTTAATCGCCGATGTCGATCGCTGAAGTCGTTTCGTATATCGGGATTACGGATGTGCTCGACATTCTGGCGACTGCCGTCCTTATTTATTACGTCTTGTTGCTCATCCGCGGAACGCGCGCCGTGCAAATTCTCTCCGGCGTGCTGGTGCTGGTCGTGTTGCTCGCAATGGCCAACTTGCTGCATTTACTCTTGCTCGGCGCGATTCTGCAGATTATCGTCGTCGGCGCCGCCGTTACATTGCCGATCGTCTTTCAACCCGAATTGCGGCGCGCCCTCGAGCAACTCGGCCGCGGCGGGTTGTTCCGCTTTAACGAAGTCGACGAAAACCGCGCCGCGCGCGCGGAAGATCGCGCAATCGCGATGCTCTCAAAGGCTGCATTTTCGCTCGCGCGCAGCAAGATCGGCGGCCTTATCGTGATCGAACAATCGAGCGGCCTCAAAGAATTCACCGAGAGCGGCACGACGCTCAATGCCGACCTCTCAGTGGAACTGCTGGTCTCGATCTTTATGCCGCGCTCGCCGCTGCACGACGGTGCAGTGATCGTGCGCGAATCGCTCATCGAAGCTGCAGGCTGTTTTCTCCCGCTCGCCGAGCAGTCTCTCACAGCGCGCCGTTTAGGTACGCGGCATCGTGCCGCGATCGGCCTCTCGGAGCAAACCGATGCGGTAGTCGTCATCATCTCGGAGGAGACCGGCGAGATTGCGGTGGCGCGCGAGGGCCGTCTCTCACGCGTCATTGATGAAGAAACGCGTCTGACTCGATTTTTGTTGGCCTGCACTCGCGCACCGCGCGCCCAGGCCGTTTCAAATGATTTCATCGCCCAGCTTCGCGCACGCTTGAACATTACGCGACGCACCGATACGGACGCCAGAGTTGCAGATACTACGCAAGAACTTCCTACTTAAAGTTTTCTCGCTGCTCTTGGCCATTGCCGGATGGGGCTATTTCCGCTTTTCAGCAAACCCGGTGATTGCCGCGCGGTTCGATCAGCAACTCAGCGTGCCGATTACGGTCATTCGGTTGCCGGTCGGCTATATCGCGCGCGTTCCTGAAAAGGAAGCCATCGTCACCGTTGCCGCTCCGCGACGTGGCACGGCGGCCGTTCGCCCCGATGAAGTCAAAGCCGTCGTGGATTTGGAAAACCGCACCGAAGGCGCATATACGATTCCCATTCAGGTCGTCGCGCCGAACCTGCAGATTCAATCTTTGAGTCCGGCGTCGCTGACGCTCAAAATTGTCAAGCTCGAGCAGAAATCGTTCCCGCTCGCGCTGCATTATGCTGGCGCGGGGACGCGCGGCATCGTCACGGCCGATACGCGCATCAGCCCCAACCATGCGGAGGTGCGCGGCGCTTCGGACGTTCTTTCGCGCGTGACCGCCGTACGGGTGGATGCACCCCTGCCGGCCTCGCCCGCATTGTTTGATTCGATGGTGCGGCCGGTAGCGGTTGACTCGCTTGGGACGGAAGTTCCGGGCGTACAAGTCGCACCAAATCTCATTCGCGTGCAAATTCACTTTATTGCAGGAGCAGCACATTGAGCCGCATCTTCGGAACCGACGGCGTTCGCGGCATTGCAAACAGCGAACTCTCACCAGAGCTTGCCTTTAAAATTGGACGGGCGGGCGCGACGGTACTTTCGCGTACTAGCGATCGACATAAACCCATCATTGTGGGCCGCGACACGCGGCTCTCGGGCACAATGCTCGAAGCGGCGATTGTTGCGGGGATCACCTCGGTCGGCCGGGATGTCATCACCATCGGGATTGTGCCGACGCCATGCGTTGCAACCGTCACGGTGCGTACGCAAGCGGCTGCAG
>JACRUB010000116.1 GCA_014305015.1 Vulcanimicrobiota bacterium
ACTTCGACCCAGCGGTATCCATCGCCCCACGGAATGTCATTGCGCTTTTCGAAGCCGAGCCCCTCATAAAACGCAAGAGAACGTTCTTGATCGGTTGATTGAATCATAACGAGCTGGATTTGGCCAATGCGGGTGATGGCTTTATTCATTGCCGCACCTGCGTGCCCAACAATAGGGGCATTCAACCTGATGGTTGACGTTACGTAGTTCACCGCAGGCAAATTCGGAGAGGGGGAGATTCGAACTCCCGAGACGCTTTCACGTCTGCTCGCTTTCCAAGCGAGTGCATTCGACCACTCTGCCACCTCTCCGCGGTCGGGGCCAGCGCCCTCGGTTTTAGGCCGTGTTGCGTGGAGCCTGCTTGGGCAGCGCCGCAACCATGGCCTCGAAGTCTTCCTCGGGCAGTGGCCGCCCGAAAAAATACCCCTGCGCGTACGAAATGCCGCAGTCGCGCAAGAAATCGCCTTGCGCTTGCGTCTCGACGCCCTCGGCAACAATTTCTAAATTCAAGGCATGCGCCATGGCCGTGATTGCCGATACGATCGCCATGTCGTTCGCATCCGCCGGAATATCGCGCACGAATGACTTATCGATCTTGAGCAAATCGAGTGGGAAACGTTTGAGATAACTCAAGCTGGAGTAGCCGGTTCCGAAATCATCGAGCGAGAGTCCGCACCCCATGCTCTTGAGCTGACGCATCACGCCGATACTGTCCTCGGCGTTGTGCATCGCGACGCCCTCGGTGATCTCCAAATCTAAATCTTGCGGATCAAGTCCGGATTGTTTGAGCGCATCCGTGATCATGCCGAACAGATTGTGATGCAAGAATTGCCGGCTCGAGAGATTGACGGCAAGCCGGAGTTTACGCCCATGCGCATCTTGCCACGCCTTTACTTGTTTGCACGACGTTCGCAGCACCCACTCACCAAGTTGGATGATGAAGCCGCTGCTTTCGGCTTGCGGGATGAATTGATCGGGCGCAGTCATTGTGTTGTCGCGCTGCGGCCAGCGGCAGAGCGCTTCCATTCCGACCAGATCACCCGTCTGCAAATTCATGACGGGCTGATAATAAATGCGAAATTCGCCATAGCTTAAGGCGTTGGAAAGGCGCTGGTGGAATGGAAGCATCCGGTAACTCAAGGTTGCTCTTCTTTTAGGTGGTCAAAACAGGCTATCCTCGCCGCTTCCTCTGCGAGGTCAGTCTGAAGAAAAGCGTCCTCGAGGGTTGCGCTCACGCAGCTTATGCCGTGGCGTTCCATCAGCACGTTATCGAGACCCGAGGCGAAAGCCGCGGCCACAAGGTGGGCAAGATCGGCGGAGCCCGCAGGACGGTACG
The DNA here is from genome assembly GCA_014305015.1 of Vulcanimicrobiota bacterium. Taxonomy (GTDB): domain Bacteria; phylum Vulcanimicrobiota; class Vulcanimicrobiia; order Vulcanimicrobiales; family Vulcanimicrobiaceae; genus JACRUB01. The sequence continues at coordinate 1,337 of JACRUB010000116.1, forward strand.
GCGTGAAACCGATAGCGCGCAATGTTTCGCGCGCTCCCACCGTATCGCGCGGGAAAACCATCCCCATTTTCGACCAAACGACGCAGAATGTCGGGTGCGTGTGCATGACAACGCCGATCGATGGGCGTGCACCATAAGCAGCCAGGTGCAGCGGCAGTTCGCTTGTGGGATGTTGCGTAGGGTCGGCGGCCTTCCCGGTGAGATCACAACGCACGAGTTCGTTTTCATGGAGATTGCGCAGCGACCGTCCCGAGGGCGTCGCTAAGATCGTCTGCTCGTCGAGACGGATACTGAGGTTGCCGCTACTTCCCATCACCAGGCGCCGGTCCCACAGTTCGCGTCCATAGGCAACGAGGTCGCGACGCGCGCGTTTCTCGCCCACTTAGTGGCTCAGATCCCCGCAGGGTGCCAAATCGTTTTAATTTCGCAATACGAAGCGATGTCGTCCAAACTTTGAGCGGCGGGCTGGAACCAATCATTGCGGTCTTGCTTGTGCCACAGCCGCGTGCGCTTCACGTTTTCCGCGGCAAAGCGCTGCATGTCGATGGTGAAGGCGGGATCGTTGTCCGCAAAAGCAAGGGCGTTGACGTCCATATGGCGGGCCAGATGCGACGCGACTTCGCTACGATGACCCGTTAAGATATTCACGACGCCGGCAGGCAAGTCGCTCGTCGCAAGCGCTTCGGCAAAGGTGATCGCGATCCGCGGATCTTTCTCGGATGCGAGCACCACCACGGCATTTCCGGCAACGACCGGCGGAAGAATTGCGGAGATCAAACCCAAGAGCGCGGGCTCATCTGGCGAGAGCATCGCGACAACGCCCATCGGCTCGGCGCTCGAGAAGTTAAAGTGCGGACCGCCGACCGGGTTGCGCGTAGAAAGTAGTGCAGCAAATTTATCGCACCAGCCGGCGTACCATACGGTACGGTCGATGCTTGCGGTTATTTCCTTGCGCGCCTCGGTTTCGGAGAGTTTGGAGCCTTCGCGCAGTCGCGCAATAAATTCGTCTTTGCGCGCTTCGAGCATCTCCGATAAACGGTACAGAATGAGTCCGCGCGTCCCCGGTGCTACGCCCGCCCATTTTCCTTGGGCAGCGCGTGCTGCGACCACCGCATCGCGCGCATCTTTGCGGGAAGCTCGCGCGACGTTCGATCCGAACTCCGCACCGTCCCATACGGGATCGCTATGCCCCGATTCCGACCGTACGAAAGCACCGTTGATATACAGTTTATACATTTTGCGTACTGCGAGACGCGTCTCTTCTTTAGGCACGAGGCTGGCTACGACGCCGTGGGCGCCCGAACCTCGGAGGCATGTGGGGCCGGCCGCAAAATAGGCGGACAATGCCCCGGGTGATAATTGCAGAGCCGTTTGCGGAGAGCGGCCAGGACGTCTTGCGCGGAGCAGGCGTCGAGGTGGTTTCGTGTGTTGGCTCGGATCGCGCGGCATTGTTAAAGGAATTGCGCGATGCGGATGGCTTGATCGTGCGTTCCGAGACGCGGGTCGACCGCGAATTGCTCGACGCCTCTCGCGCGCTGCGTGTCGTTGGACGCGCCGGCGTCGGCGTCGATGCGATAGACGTGCCGGCTGCAACAGAGGCCGGCATTGTGGTCGTGAACACCCCGGCCGCAAATACGATTGCAGCGACGGAGCAAACCTTCGCACTGATGCTCGCGCTGCTGCGCCACACGCCGCAAGCCTACGCTTCGATCAAAGCGGGGGAGTGGAAGCGCGCTCCGTTCATCGGAAACGAACTCTATGAGAAGACGCTCGGGGTC
>JACRUB010000215.1 GCA_014305015.1 Vulcanimicrobiota bacterium
AATGAGCGCGAGCCGCTGCTCGCGCGGCAGGCTCTGCAGCACTCGCGGAATGGCTGCATGAAGCGCCGCCACATTTGCAAAAGGCCGCTCTTGCAACAGCAGTCGAGCGGCCCATGGTGAGTGCTCGAAGATGGCCCCGATTGCATTTAGGGCTTCCTCGAGTGCTGCATCGTTGAGTTGCGCAATCCTCATACTCCATGATGATTACACGCGATTGCGACGGAGCCTCGTCGGCGCTTGTGAGGCAGCCGGATTGGGGAAAGGTCGCGATGGGTACGTGACTGCTCCACGCTTCTCATTTCCGTAGGAACGGTGTTTAATATGGCCGGTAAAAAATTGCGTAATCTTGATGCGCTTAAGCCTTTCCGTTCCGATGCGACCGGTCAGGAATTAACAACCAATCAAGGCGTACCGGTCGCGGACGATCAGAACTCCCTGCGCGCAGGTGAGCGTGGTCCAACTCTGCTTGAAGACTTTATCATGCGTGAAAAAATCACGCACTTCGATCACGAAAGAATTCCGGAACGCGTGGTACACGCCCGCGGGCAGGGGGCGCACGGATTTTTTGAAGTGTACAAACCGATGACCAAACATACGCGCGCGGCGTTCTTACAGGACCCCGCGGTTCGCACCCCCGTGTTCGTGCGCTTTTCGACCGTCGGCGGCTCGCGCGGTTCCGCCGATACGGTCCGCGATGTGCGCGGCTTCGCCGTAAAGTTTTATACGACCGAGGGCAACTACGATTTAGTCGGCAACAACATGCCGGTCTTCTTTATTCAAGATGCGATCAAATTTCCAGACTTCGTGCACGCAGTCAAACCGGAACCTCACAACGAGATTCCGCAGGCCTCCTCGGCGCACGACACGTTCTGGGACTTTGTTTCATTGACGACGGAGGCGACACACATGGTGATGTGGCTGATGTCGGATCGAGCGATACCCCGCTCGCTGCGCATGATGGAAGGCTTTGGCGTGCATACCTTCCGTCTCGTCAATAGCGCAGGCAAAGGAACATTTGTAAAATTTCACTGGAAGCCGTTGCTGGGGGTTCATTCGCTTGCGTGGGATGAAGCCCAGAAACTCGCCGGCAAGGACGGCGACTTTAACAGGCGCGACTTGTGGGAATCGATCGACAGCGGCAACTTCCCGGAATGGGAACTCGGCGTGCAGCTCTTTTCCGAGGAGCAGGCGGATTCGTTTGATTTCGACGTGCTCGATCCGACAAAGCTCGTGCCCGAAGAACTTATCCCCGTTCAACGCATCGGGCGGATGGTACTCGATCGCAATCCGGATGATTTTTTTGCGGAGACGGAACAGGTTGCATTTTGCGCCGCGCACGTCGTGCCGGGGATCGATTTCACAAACGACCCGCTCCTACAAGGCCGCATCTTCTCGTACCTTGATACTCAGCTATCGCGTTTAGGCGGTCCCAACTTCCACGAGCTTCCGATTAACCGGCCCCAATGCCCGTTTAATAACAATCAACGCGACGGCATGCATCGTCAGTCAATAGGAGTTCCGCGCGTTGCGTACGAGCCCAATTCGATCAACGACAACTGGCCCGTGGAAGTCAAGAACGGATTTCAAAGTTATCTCGAGAGCATCGCCGGGCCGAAACGGCGCGTGCGTGCGGAGTCTTTCAAAGAACACTTTGTGCAGGCGACGCTTTTCTGGAACAGCCAGACGGACGTAGAGAAGACGCACATCGTCAAAGCGTTCTCCTTTGAGCTCTCCAAGCTCGAGCGCCCGCAAATTCGCGAGCGCATGGTGGGCGTGCTCGCAAATGTCGATGCGACGCTAGCTGCGCGGGTGGCGGATAATCTGGGGTTGAAGGCGCCGCGCGTTACGACGGCATCTTCGAAGAAGAAGTCGGGAATTCTGGAATCCAAAGCGCTCAGTATGCTCAAGCAAGAACCAGGCCCGGTAGCGACGCGCAAGGTTGCGGTCCTTGCGGCTGATGGGGTCGATGCAGCGGCGATCAAAGCGATGCGAACGAGCTTGAGCGCGCAAGGCGTGCAGCTTAAGGTGTTGGCGGCAAAACTCGGGACACTCAAGGCCGCGGACGGTACGGCGGTACCGATTGACCACACGATTCTTACAATGCCCTCGGTCGTCTTCGATGGTCTCTTCGTACCGGGCGGGACCAAGAGCATCGCAGCGCTGAGCGCATCCGCTGACGCGATTCATTTCGTCCAGGAATCGTACCGTCATTGTAAACCGTTGTGCGCTTCGGGCGAGGGAACTCAGTTATTAGAACGCGGCGGGATCGCTTCGGAAAGCGATGCCGGGAATGGCGTGATTACCGCGTCTGCAAAGGGTCGTAAGAGTTTGGAAGCGGCGTTTCTTACCGCGCTCTCACGGCACCGTTTTTGGCAGCGGGAAAGCGTCGACGCCGTTCCGGCGTAAGCGGCCTTCCGTCCACGGCCAGGTTTGCAGGGATGCATCCAAATCATATTTGTCGATTCCGGGCCAGTTCCAATCGAGCGGTTTTCCGCGCAACAAAAATGTGGCCTCGAAAAGCGCGCTCGGTGGTGCGGTACATGCGTATTGCAAACGGTGCCACTTCACAAGAGCCGGCGGAAGCGTTTCAAAAAGATCTGCTTCTTTGCGTGCGAGCAGCATGTATCCACCACCGGTCAATTCCAGTCGCCCGTTCATTTCGCGATAGAAAAGCATTGACGGTCTCGACAAGTTGAGAATCGCCGGATAACCGGCATAATGGAACGATACCAAGGAACCCTTATTATAGATGCTGACCTTCCTCGGATCCAGGTGCGCGTCGTATCCGTCGGCCATTGCTGTGCGATAATCGCGGTAGTGATTCAGGTATCGGAGCAAATATGTATTCGTAACTGAAAATCGCATGCGCTCCGCGACTGACGGTGCAGGCCCCTCGCCAGCGCGAATCAGCCACGGTCCCTTTTGCCGGTCGTGCTCGACCTCCGTCGTGCTGCAGCGCGCGGTTGCCGTTACATGAAGGGCAAACATCAGGAAGCTCCAGATCGCGATGCCCAGCAAGATTCGACGGTGTCTCATGTGAGCAGTAACGACCGCCGAGCGTGCGTCGTTACGCCGGTATGCGAACCGCGCACCTTCTCCCGGCGAGCC
>JACRUB010000198.1 GCA_014305015.1 Vulcanimicrobiota bacterium
CCACAGCACCGTGCGGGGCATGCCGGCAGATCATCGCAGAATTCGGCCCGGGCACCACAGTCGTGTACACCGCGGCGGATGGGGCACGGACCACGACGATCGACGCGCTCTTGCCCGAATCGTTCGGGCCGGCCAGTCTGCCCCGATGATTACCGTACCCATTCGATGAACCAAGCGCGCACCTATAAGACCACCGGCGTCGTTTTGCGCGCGCGAAATCTTGGCGAAGCAGATAAAATCCTTACGATTTTCACAACCGAGCGCGGTAAGATCGACGCTGTTGCCAAGGGCGTGCGCCGCCAGAAGAGCGCGCTCTCGGGGCGATTAGAATTTATGAGCGAGGCCACGATCTCTTTGCACCGCGGGCGCAATTTGGATGTCATCACATCGGCAGAGATACTCCATTCGCATTTCGACGCGATCGTACGACCAAATGCGTTTGCGGCCGCTAGCATGATTGCGGAATTGATCGACGCGTTTTGCGAGCTCGACATGCCGGTTCCGCAAATCTACGAACTCCTTTCGAATGTGCTCGTTGCGTTCGACGGCGTCGACGAGCAATTGTTGCTTTTGCCGCGATTTCAGTTGCAGCTCCTCGATGCGCTCGGGCTTGCCCCCCCTTGCGATGAGTGCGTGCGCTGCGGCACGGTCCTCGATAGAGAGGCGTGGCTGGATCTGGATTCCGGCGGCCTTGCCGGTCATGAATGCCGCGTTGCGTGGATGAACGTCCTTGAGTTAGATGCCGATGACGTCAAGAACTTTCGCGGACTTGCAGCCGGGCGCCGGTCGCAGACGCGCGCGGAGCTCTACGCACGTGCCAATGTTGCGCGTGCGATCGAAACGATTATCACGTACCACTTGGGACGTCGCCCCAAAGCGGGAGCCCATGCGGCCGAGTTCGTAACCCCGGCTTCATGACCGTTCTTGCGCTCGACGTCGGAAGCAAACGTATCGGTGTTGCGATTTCCGATCCCGGCGAGTCCTTTGCGCTCCCGCTTACCGTGGTGGAACACACGAACCTCAAAGCGGATATCGAGAAAATCCTCGAGCTCGCCGAAGAGCACCGCTCGCAGGAGGTCGTCGTCGGCGATCCCCTTCAAATGAGTGGAGAGCGCGGCATTGCGGCGGAACGCATCGATCAGTTCGTTACCGCATTGGCCCGCCGTTATTCGGGTACGATCCATCGCGTTGATGAACGGCTGACGACTGCTCAGGCTACCAAGACCCTAATTGGTGCCGATGTTTCGCGTAGCAAGCGAAAAACGGTCGTCGATAAACTCGCTGCTTCCCTGATATTGGAGACGTTTTTGGCACGCCGCAAACGCGAAGGTTCTTAATGGGCACTCGTGTGGGTCGAGCTCTTGCCGGGCTGTTGGTAGCGCTCGTACTCGGAGCGGGCATGATTGTCGCGGCCGCCGGGCTGTGGTTTCGAAATACGGTCTACGAAGACAAGGCGTTGCCGGCAAACACCACACAGCTGGTCGTACCAAAAGGCGCGACCTTCTCGCAGATCGCGGGACAGTTGCACGATGCGGGCGTTATCAACAATCCGTTCGCGTTTAAACTGCTTGGAAAACTGCGCCACGCGACCGCGGAAGTACGCGCCGGGGAGTACCGCTTCCAGGCGCATCAAAATGCGAGCGAAGTGCTCGAGCAACTCCGTAGCGGCGGCGCGCAGATCGCGACTTGGGTGACTATTCCTGAAGGCTACACATCGCGCGAGATTGCGCAACGCCTGGCCGATGCGGGCATCGGGCCGGCGCAAGGTTTTACCGATGCTTTCCTGCGCGACTCGATCGTTATCGATCACCAGCGCACAAAGAATATGGAAGGCTATCTTTTCCCGAGTACCTATTTGATTCCGACTTCCGCATCGCCGCAAGCCGTCGAGAAGATCATGTCGGATCAGTTTCTCAAAGAACTCCCCAAGGACGCAGAGGCTCGCGCGCGTGCCGCTGGACTCACCATCCCGCAGGTCATCACGCTTGCCTCTCTTGTGGAGCGGGAGGCAAAGGCTGACGAGGAGCGCGCGCTTATGGCCGGCGTCTACTACAACCGCCTTCGCCTCGGCATGCCGCTCGAAGTCGATGCGACAATTGAATATATCTTTCCCGAGCACAAAACGGTGATCACCAAGGCCGACCTCGCGACGGATTCGCCCTACAATACGTATAAAAACCCAGGGTTGCCGCCCACGCCCATCGCAAATCCGGGTAAACCCTCGATCCGGGCCGCCTTCCAGCCACAGGCGTCGCAGTATCTCTACTACGTCTCTAAAGGGGACGGCCACAGCGCCTTCGCAAAGACGCTGCAAGAGCACAACGCCAACGTCGCGCGCTACCTCAAATAGGAGAGAATCACATGCCCTCCACTAACGGCGAATCCGGCCAAACCTCAAAACTTGAATTGCGCGATGTTCTCGTCATTCAGACCACGGATGACAAGCAACTCGAATTTGAAGTTGTCGGCCTGGTTGAAGATGAGGAGAACAATACGTTCGCCGTTTGTTACTGCGAAAAAGAAGATGAATTCGTAGTTACGAACGCCACCGGTGAGTTGCTTTCCGACGACGAGCTTGCACAAGAGATTCTCGACGACTTCTTCGTGCTCGCCGAAGAGTCGACGCCCGAGGAAGAATAATTCGCGTTCTCTTCCTCTCCGCTAATGTGGGCGCTGGCCATATGGCCGCCGCGGATGCTGTGCGCGCTGCGCTCGTAGAACGCGATCCCAAAACCGTCGGCCAGATCGTCAATTCGTACAAGTACGCGGCCTCGATTGTCTCGAGCGTCGTTTCCAACGGGTACATCGGGATGGTCAAGACCATCCCGCAAATGTATCGCTTTATTTATTCCAGAGCCGAGAGGGCGACCGAAGTTGGCCCGTTCAGAAACTGGATTCACCAATTCACTGCGACGAATCTGCGGTCGCTCATCGAACGGACCAAACCGGACATCGTGATTTGCACGCATGCGTTTCCGTGCGGCGTCATGTCCGAGTACAAGAAGCAGTTTGCGGATTCGCCGGCCGTCATCGGCGTGGTGACTGATTTTGCCGTCCACTCGTTCTGGATGCATCACAATATTGACGGCTATGCGGTGGCAT
>JACRUB010000170.1 GCA_014305015.1 Vulcanimicrobiota bacterium
GCGCGAAGTGCGCGGTAACCAGCGCGTCACGACGCAGAATCCCGAAGGGACGTACAAATCGCTCGAGCGCTACGGGCGCGATCTGACATCGGATGCCGAAGCCGGCAAACTTGATCCCGTGATCGGTCGTGATGAGGAGATTCGGCGCGTCATTCAAGTGCTCTCGCGGCGCACGAAAAATAATCCGGTGCTGATCGGCGAGCCCGGTGTAGGTAAGACCGCGATCGTTGAAGGGTTGGCGCAGCGCATCGTACGCGGCGACGTTCCCGAGGGACTCAAGAACAGGCGCGTGGTTTCGCTGGATATGGGTGCGCTCATCGCGGGCGCCAAGTATCGCGGCGAGTTCGAAGAGCGTCTCAAAGCCGTTCTCAAAGATGTCGCGAGCGCGGAAGGCTCGGTCGTTCTATTCCTAGATGAGTTGCATACCATGGTCGGTGCGGGCAAAACGGAAGGCTCGATGGATGCCGGCAACTTGCTCAAACCCATGCTGGCGCGCGGCGAACTGCACTTGATCGGGGCGACCACGCTTAACGAATACCGCAAATACATCGAGAAAGACGCCGCCCTCGAGCGCCGCTTTCAGCCGGTTCTGGTGGAACAACCGTCGGTCGAAGATACGATCTCAATTTTGCGCGGACTCAAACAGAAGTACGAAGCGCACCACGGCGTGCGGATCAAGGACTCGGCGCTGGTGGCCGCTGCGGTACTCTCAAACCGGTATATCTCCGACCGGTTCTTGCCGGATAAGGCGATCGACTTAATCGACGAAGCTTCCGCGAAGCTGCGTACCGAGATCGATTCAAGCCCGCAGGAACTCGATGAAGTCTCACGCCGCTTAATGCAGCTTGAAATCGAGCGCGAAGCATTGCGCAAAGAAAACGACTCCGCGAGCAAGCAGCGTTTGCAGAAACTCGAGACAGAGATCGAAGATCTGCGCACGCGGCGCGGCGGATTGCAACGCCGTTGGCAAGCGGAGAAAGGCGCCGCCGTTAAGCTGCGCGAGCTGCGCGAGAAAATCGAACAAGCGAAAACGCAGATCGAGCAGGCAACCCGCCAAGCCGACTATGGTAAGGCCTCCGAGCTCCAGTATGGCGCGTTGCCCGCACTGGAATCACAACTCGAGGCCGAAGAAAACGCACTGCGATCGCCGAGTGGCGCCGGTCGGCTCTCAAAAGAAGAAGTCGACGAGAACGATATCGCCGACGTCATCAGCCGCTGGACCGGAATTCCGGTTTCGAAACTGTTGGAAGGCGAAGTTCAGAAGCTCTTACACTTGGACAAAGAGCTTCATAAGCGCGTCATAGGACAGGATGAAGCGGTCGATGCGGTCGCGGAAGCCGTTCTGCGCACGCGTTCGGGTCTCGCAGATCCAAACCGGCCGATCGGCTCGTTCATTTTCCTCGGACCGACGGGTGTTGGAAAAACCGAGCTTGCGCGAGCGCTGGCCGAATATCTCTTTGACGATGAGCGCGCGATGATTCGCATCGACATGTCGGAGTATCAGGAGAAACATACGGTTGCGCGGATGCTCGGCGCACCTCCTGGATATGTTGGATACGATGAAGGCGGTCAGTTAACCGAAGCGGTGCGCCGCCGTCCGTACAGCGTGGTGCTCTTCGATGAAATCGAGAAAGCGCACCCGGATGTGTTCAACATCTTTCTGCAGATCCTCGATGAGGGAAGACTCACCGACGGTCAAGGCCGTGTGGTTGACTTCAAAAATACCATCGTGATCATGACTTCAAATATCGGCAGCCATCGCATTCTCGATTATCAAGGACAATTTGCGGGTGCCGACTACGCCGTGATGCGCGCGACCGTTCTTGACGAACTGCGCCAGCACTTCCGCCCGGAGTTCCTCAATCGCGTCGATGAAACGATCGTCTTTCATGCGCTTTCCGAGGAGCAGCTCATGGAGATCGTTGAGATTCAACTCGAACGCGTCCGCAGGCGTCTTGCGGAGCGCCACATCACGCTCATGCTTTCCGACTCTGCGAAGCGCCACTTGGTCAAAGCTGGATACGATCCTACCTACGGTGCGCGCCCACTTAAGCGTGCCATACAGCGGGAGGTAGAAACACCGCTCGGCCGCAAACTGCTTGCCGGTGAAGTGCGCGATAACCAGGAGGTATACGTGGATTACGACCTGGGTCGTGAAGTGCTAGCCTTCAATACCATGCCTGCGACGGTTTAAGAAGTGGCGAGCGTCCACGTCGACTACTACGTCGATACGATGTCGTCGTGGTGCCTGATTGCAGAACAAGCGATCGATCAGCTCAGAACGGAGTTCGGCAAGAGCATTGAGTTGGAGTGGAAGGTCGTCCAACTCAACGAAGGCGCGCCGTTTGAAGACTCGCCGGAGAAGTTTGGGTGGTTTTACGGCCGAACCAAAGCCGTCACGGGCGTGCAACTCAATCCGGCCTGGCATAAATCGATGCTGGATTCGAGCGTCTTCCCGAATCTTGCGGCGGAAGCGGCGCGCACTTTAGGTGTTACCGGCGACCGCGTGCGCCGCGCTCTTTCCGAGGCCGCCATGAACGACGGCCAGCACGTCCCGGCTAAAGAGGTTGCCCTGAAAATTGCGGCCGATGCAAGTGGACTCGACAAAGAGAAACTTCGCGAAACGATGGACGCGCACGAAACGCTTGCGAAAATCATGACGAATACCATCGAATTACGCAAGCTGCCCGTCAACGTGATCTCGACGTTCGTCATCACCAACGACATTCGAGACGTGGCTATTCTAAGCGGGTTTCACCACTACGAAACCCTTGCCGCCATCGTGCGCGAGGCGCTGCACGCCTCGATTCGCTACGACGAATACATGGCGCGGGTGCCCGAACCAGGTCCCTAGTTCGCGCGGGTAGCGATGGCGAGCCCGGTTGCATTGCATAGCCGTGCACGCAGTGAGCAATTCAGACCTCTTTGATTTGTAACGATTGTAAAGATAATATCAGCGAGAGATTGACGCTACCACAAAGCGTGCTATTCTTAGCGGTACCACGACACTCTTCAGTTGCGTGTCGGGTAGGGGAAACAGGTCAAGAAAGGCGCGGACGCACGCCTTTCTTGTTTTTTAGGAGATAGGCTCGA
>JACRUB010000046.1 GCA_014305015.1 Vulcanimicrobiota bacterium
GCGGACAAGTAGCCGACGAGCAAATCGTGGCCGCATATGACGATATGGACGCAATCGATGACTTAGGGCGGCGGACCGATGTGGTCACATACGAGTTTGAAAACATAGCGATCGCTTCGGTTGAGCGTCTGGAGCGCAACGGTTGCGCCGTCGCTCCGGGCAGCGATGTTCTGCGGATCACGCAAAACCGTTTGCTTGAGAAAACCTTCCTACGGTCCCACGGTGTTCCGGTCGCGGAATTTGCAGCGGTAGTTTCGCCGCAAGATACGGACGAAGCGTGCCGTACGGTGGGCTTTCCAATGGTGATCAAGACCTGCAGCGGCGGCTATGACGGTAAGGGACAGTGGCGAGTGAGCGACGCCGCCGGTGCCCGGAGAGCTCTTTCCGAGGCGAAAGGCGCGGAGCTGATTTGTGAAGCGTTCGTTCCATTCGAACGTGAAATTAGCGTGGTGGCTACTCGGAACGCGGCGGATCGAGTGGTCACCTACCCTCCGGGTGAGAACCAACACGACGGCGGAATTCTGGCCATGACGATCGCCCCGGCTCGCGTCTCGGAGGCGGTGGCGTCTCGTGCGCGTGCGATGACGGAGACGATTGCTCGCAACCTTGAGATCGTGGGGACTTTTTGCGTTGAATATTTTCTTACAAAAGACGGTGAACTGCTCGTCAACGAGATAGCGCCCAGGCCTCACAATAGCGGACACTACACGATGAACGCGACGGTATGCTCGCAATACGAACAGCATATCCGCGCAATCTGCGCGCTGCCGCTCTCGACCCCGCAGTTAATCCGCAATGCGGTGATGATGAACATTCTGGGCGCCGGCCAGGGCGATCAACTGTGCGGCGTGGACGAGCTTCTGCGGGACCCATCGGTGGTGCTCCACATTTACGGCAAACGCCACGCGGTGGCGCGTCGGAAGATGGGCCACTTTACGATGCTCACCGCCGATCCGATCGACGAATCGGCGATCGAGCGCGCGCGCACTACGCATGCGCTTCTCGGGTGGAAACCTGCCGCGAACTAAAACCTGACCGAGCTAGGTGAAGCGCAAACTTTCCGGCTTGGGACCGATGTCCGTGTAGGCCATCGGGCGGTCCCACCAGTCATGTGAACGCCACCGGAGATGCTCCGCGGTCGGCGCCGGCGGCAAACGTTGTTCGAGAGCAAGTGCATAAGCGTCGAGGTACCTGTCGATCATGCGTTCCACCGTGAACTGGGCCTCTACGCGCGACCGCGCGGCGTGACGGTCGAGCGATGCGATCTGCGGTACGCGCGCGACAGCCTCCGCCACGTCCTCGCAAACAAAACCGCTGATGCCGTCTTCCACAATTTCCGGCACCGAGCCCATCTTCGCGCCAAGCACGGGCGTGCCGCACGCCATGGCTTCGATCATGGTCAGTCCGAAGCGTTCCGGCCGCGTGGTCATATGCACCAACGCGAGCGCGTCGGTTAAGAGCTCGTTACGCGCCTCTCGCTCGACCGCGCCCAGGAACTGCACCCGGTCGCCGTCTATGTGCGGTACGACCTGCGTCTTGAAGTATTCCTCGTCTTGCGCAATCGCGGCGATCTTCAAACGCACGCCGGCTTTCTTAGCAATTTCAATCGCGAGATGCGTCCCTTTTTCGGGATGGAAGCGCCCCAGGAAGACGAGATATTCGCCGGACCGGGCCTTAAATGTGAACGAAGCCGGATCGATGCCGTTGTACGTCGTGCCGAGGTAGTGAAGTCCAGGGTCGCGGTCGGCATCGCTTATGGAGCAATAAAAGCTGCGGTGCGCGCACGCGTAATACGCGGCTAGGATTTGCGGCGACGAAAATCCGTGAATGGTCGTCAGCATCGGCGGCACCGTAGTCGCCAGCGCATACGTCAGAGGTTTCCAATCGAAGTTGTTATGTATGAGGTCGAACTCGTCAGCGCGCTCGAAGAGTTTGCCGATATGAAGGGCGCCCATCACGTCGCTGTTGATCGCCGGATCTTCGGCGCAGCCGACCGGGACCACGGATGCGACGTTGCCTTCGAACTGCGAGTTACCGGTCGCGAAGAGGGTGACGTCGAGCCCGCGCCGCCGCATTCCGTCGGCGATGTTATAGGCGATTTGCTCCCACGGCCCGTAGCCGGGCGGGGGCGTTGGCCACGCTATTGGCGCGAGTACCGCAATACGTTTGCCGCGTAACCCCCGGTCGCTCATCGCGATGCAGCGATGGCGCCGCCTTTAATGACGGTCAGCGGCCGGCCCAGCGTCGAGATGTCATCGTCGACGGCGGCATCGAGCAATAACAGATCGGCAGGTTCACCGGCCGCGAGCGTTCCCCGATGAATACCAATGAGTTCGGCTGCGACGGCGGTAGCCGCATGGAGCGTCTGGTGCGCTGTCATGCCCAAAATGCAGTGCATCATCTCGACTTCGCGCGAATAGTTTTCGTGGAAGTTAAAGGGCGTGCCCGCGTCGGAACCGCCTGCCACCTTGACACCTGCAGCGAAGGCGCGTTTCAAGTTTCGCAGCATATGCTCGTTGATCTCGCGAGCCTTGCGCACGACGAATTCGGGTTGCGCTCCGCCCTCGACGTTCTCGAGAATGCATGTTGGAGCGGCCAACGTCGGCACGAGATACACGTCGCGCTCCTTAAACAATCCGATAGCTTCGTTGTCGAGCATGTGCCCGTGTTCGATCGAATCCACGCCGGCGCGCAATGCGTTTTTGATGCCCTCGGTTCCGATTGCGTGCGCTGCGACTCGCATGCCGTGGTTGTGCGCCTCCGTGCAAGCCGCGTGCATCTCGTCGTACGTCAACTGCGATACGCCGGGTACCGCGCCTTTCGTGAGGACCCCGCCGGTGGCAATGAGTTTGATGCAATCTGCGCCATGCGACCGCTGTTCACGCACGGCTTTGCGCGCCTCCCACGGACTGTCAATTTGCTGGCCGATAAAGCGGCCGTGGCCGCCGGTTATACAAAGGGCGTTGCCCGCCGCACTGATGCGAGGACCGGGCAGCGCCCCGCCGTCAATAGCGTCGCGCAGTTCCATCACGAGCGATTCGGAGCAGCCGAGATCGCGAACCATGGTTATGC
>JACRUB010000118.1 GCA_014305015.1 Vulcanimicrobiota bacterium
CGGGCGGAAAGACTTTTGCGGCGGAAAAATCTCTCGAAAGTATTTTCCGCAATGATCCGGGCCTATTGCAGGCACGGCTTGCGCGAGCGGGATGGCACGATGTTACGCCGCAGCGGCTGGCAATGAAATCCCTTGTCTATGGCCTCTGTACGCTCGGTGCCTCGCTCGGGTTCCTGTTCTTTATGCAGCGTTTGCAACTGCTCTTCATCGACTTCTGCTTGCTCTTCGCGTTGCTTGCCGCGTATTCACCATTCTCAAGCATCGGCGCCGCGATTAAAAAGCGGCAAATTGAAATCGCCCGGTCGTTGCCCGACCTCTTGGATATGCTGGCGAGCACCGTTCAAGCCGGCCTGGCCCTCAATGCGGCGTTCGCTTATGCAGCACCGTCGACACCGGGACCGCTCGGCGAGGAACTTCGCGCCGTTCTCTCCGAGATGCGCGTGGGACGAAGTCGGGCAGAAGCACTCAAGGCGATGGCGGAGCGCGTGGATCAAGATGATCTCAAGACAACCGTACGCGCAATTATTCAAGCCGACCGCCTGGGCTCCAACCTTTCAAGTTTGCTTGAAAACCTCTCGGTGGAAGCCCGGCAAAAACGATTGTTCCGTGCAGAAGAGCAAGCCGCGCAGCTTGCGGTTAAAATGGTTATCCCGATGGCATTCTTCATGCTGCCCGCGTTATTCGTGGTCATCTTTGGTGCGGTCGCCGCCAGTTACTTTGCGCCAAAATGAACATTGGAAGCATCGTTGCCGCGGCTGGTCTGTGCGCGTGTCTTGCATATCTCGGAGTTTTGCTCGCCTCGCACCTCTGCGACTCAATCGTACCCTTCGAAGATGGACCGACGCCGGCGACGACATCGGTGCCGCTCCTCATAGGGTGTGCGGCGCTGTTAGGCGGCTTCATCGCGCTGCGAGGTGTCGATACGGCGCAACTTGGGTTACTGGCGCTCTTGTGCCTGTGCCTGTGCGCAATTTGGTACACCGACGTGCGATGCGGAATCGTTCCCGACGTCTTTACTATTGGGCCGCTGATCGCACTTCTCGGGGCGGCGGTCTACATGCACCACTGGCCCATGCTGATCTCGAGCCTCGTTGTCTTCACACCGTTTGCCGCCGGCGCATTGCTCTCAAGGGGCCGCGGCATGGGATGGGGCGATGCAAAGCTTGTTGCTCTGGGGGCCGCCGTGCTCGGAATGGAAGCCGCGCTGCTGTCCTTCGGCGTCGCATGTGCCGCTGCAGTACTTATTGCATTCATGCGTGGGCGGCGCGCCGAGCCGATTGCGTTTGCGCCATATCTCATCGTCGCGATCGCTGCCTCTGCTGCAATCTCTGGAATCGCGTAGCCGTGGCAAGATTGTATAACGAAACGACAGAGAGGATGCTTTCTGACCGGCTTAAAGTCGCGCAGACGCCCTGGCAGCGCATTGTCGGCTTTCTCGACTCGAAAACGATTGAAGAAGATCAAGCAATCTGGTTCGATCGCTGCGCAAACGTACATACGCTCGGCATGCGGGCTCGGATTGACATCATTTTCTTGGATGCCGGACAGCGCGTCCTTGCCCTCGAGCGCAATGTTGCCGCAAACCGTGCCAACATCTCTCACGCGCTCGCGTCCAGCGTACTCGAATTGGGGACTTCAACGATGGCGCGGATCAAAGTCGGCGATCTCTTGTCCTTCGACCGGGGGTAACGTCCTGCATACGACCCCCCGATGTTACCGTCTCCGCCTACCATACATACAAAGGGCCCCGCGTCACGTCCGGGGCCCTTTTCCAAGAAAGCTATGTCGGCCTTAGGAGATACGATATGCACCACCCAGTCCCGCCTCACGACGTCGCCGTGCTTGATGAATTCTTTGAGCGCGATGTTCCGAGCATGTTGCGGTTTTCGCGCGATGCATGGCTGCCTGAACTCCAGACGTCCTTTCTCAAACTCGCAAGCGCAATTCGATCCGAAGACATAGACCAAGTCCGATTTTTCACACACCGCATCCGCGGATGCGCCGCGATGGGTGGGGCGCACGAGATCGTTGCAAATATGAATGAGGTAAACGGACTTGCAGGCGACGGCCGGTGGACAACGGTGCGCAGCCGGTTTCGGGACGCGAACTATCTTCTGCGCACTATTGCTAACTGGGTTACCAACGAATACAACAACCTCGCCTCCTAGGCTAGGTTGCCTCGGTGGCCGCCGGCGCCTCCTCGGGCGCGTCGGCCCGTGAGAAGAAGCGGTACTGATTCTTGCCGGCCTGCTTCGCCTGATACAATGCCTCGTCCGCGGCGAAAAGCAAGCTCTGTCCGTCGGTGCCGTCGTAGGGAAACATTGCCGCCCCGATCGAGCACTTGATGCCCGCTTTGCGCAACGATGCGATAATGCGCTCGATCCCGTGTTCCGCTGCGATCTTATCCGTTTGCGTCATGACGACGATGAATTCATCACCCGCGTACCGGCCGACAATGTCGCCTTTACGCGCAGATCGTCTCAAACAGTCCGCAAATTTTCTGAGCGCCGCATCCCCGGCGGAATGCCCCCCGGTATCGTTGATCGATTTAAAATCGTCTAAATCCAAGATCACATAGCAGAACGGCGAATCATAACGCTCCGCAGTATGGAGTTCGCGCTCGAGCATCTCGTTGAGCGCCCGCCGGTTCGCGATTCCGGTAAGGTGGTCGGTGAGTGCGAGACGTTGCGTCTCTTCAAGGAGGCGTCGAGTCTCTTCGTACAGTCTGGCATTTTCTACCGCAATCGCGGCTTGCGACGCGAAATCCAAAAGCATGCGGACTTGGTTTTCGGTGATCGGTTCGACCGGCGGTTGATCGACGTAGAGCAGACCGCGAATGACATCGCGCGCAAGCAGCGGCGCGATGCAGTAAGAACCGTTTGTGTCGTGCAACGGCTTAGCTTCGCCCTCGTCACCCATCCCGATGACAACCTGCTCGCTTCCGTTGGCGACCGCTTTAAGCGAACTGCCGTCAATGAATTCTTTGGGATCGGTCGCGGGGGTGATGTTGCCGTCAATGTCGCCTTCAAGGCGGCGCGCCAGGTCGCCGCCCTCGAGCACGTCAAACAAAATGACGCGCTTGAATTTGAGTGCTTCGCAGACGCCGCGCAAGACCATCGAAAGGATATCGTTAATATCAAGGGTCGAGTTAATGGTTGAGAAAACTTGTTGGAGCACGAAAAGCTCGGCGTTCTGTTGCGCGTACTCATCTTTCTCGGCTTCAAGCGAGATGATTTGGGCGCGCAGACGCTCGAGTTCTTCTAGGAGCTCAGTGTGGTCAGACGGCGCTCCTATCTGGCTTGGGTCAACCATCGGGGGTGCGGACGTCCTCCTTGGGTGCCCCCAGGGCAATAGAAAATGAACAGGTCCGAGCCTGCTTCTTACTGTAACGTCTTAAGTCCGCGTATACTTTAGCTTTATCAGAGGGGTCCGTCCAGGTCCGGTGAGTTCGTTTGTCCATCTCCACGTTCACAGCGAGTATTCGCTGCTTGATGGGGCCTGCCGGGTGGATCACCTGTGCCGCCGGTCAGCCGAGGACGGCTCTCCCGGCGTTGCCCTCACCGACCATGGCGTCATGTTCGGCGCGATGGAGTTCTACTACGCGGCCAAGGAGCATAAGCTCACGCCGATCATTGGCTGCGAGGCGTATATTGCTCCCCGTGGGCGCTTGGACCGCACGGTACGCGACGAAGCTCACGTTACGCTGCTTGCCGCAGATCTGATCGGCTATCGCAATCTTGTAACCTTAATTTCAAAAGGTTTTCTCGAAGGCTATTATTACAAGCCGCGCATTGACCTGGATCTGCTCGCAAAGCACAACGACGGACTCATCGTGCTCTCCGGCTGCATGTCCGGCCTCGTGGCCGCGCCACTGCTTAAGAACGACTACGCAACCGCAAAGAAGAACGCTCAGACCTACATCGATATTTTCGGCGACCGGTTCTACATGGAGATCATGCGCCATGGGATGCCGGAAGAAGAAGTCATCAATAGCGGTCTGATCAAGGTAGCACGAGAGCTCAATGTGCCGATCGTCGCGACCAACGACTCGCACTACTTGAATCGCACCGATGCGCCGGCACACGACGTGCTGCTCTGCATTGGAACGGGTAAAACCGTTTCCGATACCAGCCGGATGAAATTTTACTCCGATGAGTTCTATGTCAAATCCAACGAAGAGATGCGCGAACTCTTCGCCGATTTGCCGGAAGCGTGCGATAACACCGTCGCAATCGAAAACCGCATCGACATGCGGTTGCCTGAGAAGATTTTCCACCTGCCGGCGTTTCCGGTTCCCGAGCGGGCGACGGAAATCACTGCGGAAGAATATCTGCTCGAAGTCTGCGAGACCGGTCTGCTTGAACGCTATGGCGAGCGCGCCGCAAACGATGCGGCGCTGCGCGAGCGTTTCGAGTACGAGCTCGGCGTGATCAACAAAATGGGCTTTGCGTCGTATTTCCTTATCGTTTGGGATTTCATCAAGTTTGCGCGCGACCGCGACATTCCGGTGGGTCCCGGACGCGGGTCTGCCGTTGGATCGGTCGTGAGCTATTGCCTGAAGATCACCGACTTGGATCCGCTTAAGTTCAACTTGCTTTTCGAGCGCTTCTTGAATCCGGAACGTATCTCGATGCCCGATATCGATACCGACTTCTGCGTGGAGCGGCGCGACGAAGTCATTACCTACGTCACCGAAAAATACGGCACGGAACGGGTGGCGCAGATCGTTACCTTCGGAACGATGGCCGCTCGCGCCGCCGTGCGTGACGCAGGCCGTGCACTCGGTGTCCCATTGCCGGACGTCGACCGAGTCGCAAAGCTCATTCCCTCAGGGCCGGGCGGGCTCTCCATTGGGAACGCGGTTGCGCAGATTACGGATCTCAAAACGCTGTACGCGGGCTCACCCGAAATTCGCAAGTTGCTGGATACTGCAAAGGCTATTGAGGGCCTCGCGCGTCACGCATCGACGCATGCTGCAGGTGTCGTGATTTCAGCGGGCCCACTGGTTGACTATGCGCCGCTTATCAAACTTGGGGAAGGAGAAATCAACACCCAATACTCCATGGACTGGATCGAAAGAATCGGTCTGCTCAAGATGGACTTCCTGGGGCTGCGCAATTTAACGGTAATGAAGAACGCCGTCGATGAAATCAGGCGGACGACGAAACCCGACTTTGACCTGGCAACGATTCCAGATGACGACAAGCGCACGTTCGATATGCTCGGGCGTGGCGAAACAATGGGTGTCTTTCAGTTAGAGTCCGAAGGCATGAAACGCGTCGTCCAAGACCTGCGACCTTCAAATTTCGAAGACATTATCGCACTTGTTGCGCTCTATCGACCCGGTCCGATGGAGTGGATCCCTCAGTTCATCAGCAATAAGCACGGACGTACAAATGTGTCTTATTTGCATCCAGTGCTTGAGCCTATATTGGCTCAAACATACGGCCAGGCGGTCTATCAAGAGCAGGTGATGCAGATTGCGCGTGATGTCGCCGACTTTACGCTTGGGCAAGCGGACGAACTCCGCAAGGTCATGGGCAAAAAACTCAAGGACCAGATTCCGATTTATCGGGAGAAGTTTGTCAAAGGCGCAGTGGCTAAACATAGTATGACGGAAAAGTTGGCGGGCGACATCTTCGCGTTCGTAGAGCCTTTTGCCGGGTATGGTTTCAACAAATCGCACGCCGCCGCGTATGGTTGGATCGCCTATCAAACCGCCTTCCTAAAGGCGAACCATCCGCTGCCATATTTCGCTGCGTTGCTCACCTCGATGAACAACAACACGGATAAGCTTGTCGAGTATCTGGATGAAACTCGCAAGCTGGGAATTTCGGTACTTCCGCCCGACATCAACGAATCGCTCGTGAATTTTGCGGTGGTCGACGGACAAATTCGATTCGGACTTGCAGCCGTTAAAGGCATCGGCGAGGGTGCGGTCAGGGTGCTCTTGGAATCGCGCGACAAGGACGGGCCGTTCAAGGATCTCTTCGATATTCCCAAGCGCGCCGACACAAAAGTCGTCAACCGGCGTGTGCTGGAGGCGCTTATAAAGTGCGGTGCGCTCGATACGTTGCCCGGCAATCGTGCTGCGCTACTCGAGGCAATCGACGTTGCGCTGGAACTTGGTGCGCAAGCGTCGCGCGATGCACTTTTTGGACAGGCCTCGCTCTTCGGAGAAGAGACGCACGATTTCACGGGTCTCGTGCCGCGCCTCAAACTGATTCCGCCGCCAACCAATCTTGAGATGCTGAGTTGGGAGAAGGAGACGCTCGGGGTGTTTATCTCCGGTCATCCGCTCGCTGATGTTGCAGAAGCGCTCGCGCGCTCGGGTGCGATCTCCGTTAAGGACTTGCGGGGCCAGCCCGACGAGTCATTCGTGACGATCGCCGGGATGGTGACGGCCGTGCGGCGCACGATTACAAAGACCCAGCAGCAAATTTTGATCGCGACGATTGAAGACATGAGCGGCAGCATCGAGGTCGTTGCGTTCGCTAAAATCTATCCGCAAGTCCAGGCGCATTTCGTGCAAGATCAGATCGTGATCGTCAAAGGCCGCGTACGCTCGCGTGAACGGTTCGGCGGCAAGCCGGGGGAGGATGCACCACTGGAACTCTCGCTGCAGGTCAATGACGTTTCGCCCTTTGTCCGCCCAGCGCAGAACCGCGAGCCCGCAGGCTGGCACGTGACGGCGGAAAAGCGCGATCAAATCGACCGACTTGCACACTTGATGGAAGAGTGGCCCGGCACCGTTCCGGTCGTTTTGCATGTCGGCGAAGCCGCGCAGCGCATGGTGCGCGATGTTTCATCGAGTCACCACGTCAAGTCGCAGCTCGAACGGATCTTCGGCCGTGAGCACGTTCGCGAGGCCGCTCCGTGAGGAGCATTAAACTCCTCGCGCTCGATCTCGACGGCACCCTCATCGATAAAAAACTCCAAATTCAACCGCGCGTGAAAACTGCGATTGCAGCCGCGCGCGCCAAGGGCGTACGCGGGTGCATCGTTACGGGCCGCATGTTCCGGGCGGCCGTTCCCTTCGCGCGCCAGCTTATGTTCGATGCACCGGTCATCTGCTACCAGGGAGCCGCGATCATCGATCCCGATAGCGACGAAGTGTTGCGCCATGACTGCCTCAAGAGCGAAACCGTTCGCGAATTGATTGCAAAATGTAAGGCGGACGGCAAACATCTGCAGCTCTTCGCGAACGATCAGTATTATGTTGAGCAAGAGAACGAGTTCTCGAACCTGTACGCGCAGCTCTCGCAAGCGCGGCCGATCGTAGTTGGTTCGCTCGCAGTAGAATTTGCGGGGTTGCCCGCCACGAAGGCAGTCGTTATTGACCGGCCCGAGGCGGTCACGGGCTACTTAAAAGAACTCGAGACTGCCTTCGCACGTAAAGCATACGTCACGCGCAGCTATCCCGAATTTATCGAAGTGCTCAATCCAGCTATCAATAAGGGCGATGCGCTACGATTCGTCGCTGCACATCTTGGGATCGAAATGGAAGCGGTGATGGCGGTGGGCGATTCTTGGAACGATGCGCCGCTTTTAGAAGCAGCAGGCCTCGGGGTCGCCATGGGCTCAGCCCCTTCCGAATTGCGCGCGGTCGCCGATGCGATGGTCGCCGACTACGACCATGACGGTGTGGCGGAAGCGGTCGAGAAGTTTATCTTGCAATGAGTAAATCAAAAGGCCGCCGCTCGAAAAAGTCCCCCGCTTCGCGCGTGCGTCCGTTTTGGATTCCGATTCTGCTCTTGCTGGCGGTCGTAGCCGCGGGCGGCTATTACGGGGCCAGTTGGCCGGGTTTTCGGGCCAAGACCATTTCCGTGGAGGGGAATCAGGTCGTAGCGCGATCCCAAATCGTTGCAAGCGCTGCGATCGATCGCCGTAAGAACATTTGGTTGCAAAATACCGGTGCGGCCGCGACCCGCGTTCGCAGTATTCCTTATATCGAGGACGTGCGTGTCCGGCGTGGCTTGCCAGCTACCGTTACAATCGCCGTTACGGAACGCAAGCCGTACGCGGTAGTGGCCGACGGAGCGCGGGCAAAAATTATCGATGCGCAGCTGCGATTCTTGGAGCCCGACTCGGGCCGCAGTGACTTACCGCGCTTGAAGTGTCGCCTCGTTCCCGAGCCGAAACCCGGCGAGTTTCTTCACGATGAATGTGTGCGCTCGCTCTTGCACGATTTCCAAACGCTTGGGAAGGCGCACGTCAACGCCAAAGCATTGGATCGCGATCGTTTGGGCGACGTAAGTGCGATTGTCGTCCCAGGGATCTCCGTGCGGTTGGGCGACGATACGGACCTTGAGGCAAAGGCGGCCTTGATCGATCCAATCCTCTCGCAAACGCAGGCGCTGGGTAAGCGCGTGCGAGCGCTGGATCTGCGTGCTCCTAAAACGCCGGTCGTCTTGTTCCAATAGAAAAAATCGCCGCGTGCACGGCGATTTTCCCGGAAGCGTTTTCTTTAGATTACTGCTTGACGAACACCAGAACTTTGCCTTTGCCTAAAGACATTTTCACGTTGTCGTTCGGAGAGAGCTTGGTGAAATCCATTGTCGACCGGTTTGCGGTCACGGTGGTTTTCACAGCGTTCTGCATCACGACGGTCATGTGTTGCGCATCGACAATCTTTTCAACCTTGACGGTATACGTGCCGTCAGGAATCAAGCTTGCGTCGACGTCGGCTTTAGCCGCTAGCGGTGCAACGATCGTCGTAGCAAGTAAGGCGATTGCGGCAATAGATTTACGCATGAAGTGCTCCGTCTCCAAAGTAGTGGGGACCTTATAACGCAAGTGTCTGCTCGTTAGTTCTGAACGAAGACTAATACTTTACCCTTGCCCAGCGAGAGTTTTACGTCTGCGTTGGGTTTGAGTTTCGTAAAGTCCATGGAAGGGCGATTCGCAGATACCTGCGTTTTGACCGAGTTCTGCATCACGATAACCATGTGGTTGGAATCGACAACTTTGTCGACTTTGACAACATACGTTCCATCCGGAATGAGGCTAGCGTCGACGGTCGAGTCGGCCAAGGCGGCAAGAGGCGCCGCGAGGGCGGCTAGAAGGGCAACGAGGGCTACCGGTTTACGCATGTTTCTCCCATAGGATGAGGACGCCAGTAAGAGGCGGAGTGATGTGGACCGCAGTGATTTAAGATGATAGCGCAAGTGACCCTGTTTCTTCCAGGGCACCGGGCGCCTTTTCTCCATTTTTACCGTGATTGACTTCGAATTGGTCGACGAGCTCACGCAGCGAGGTGGCCTGGGTCTGCACGTTGTCCGAGATGGACTTCATGCCGGTAACCGCCTCTGCGTTCTTGGCGGTTAGATCGGAACTCTTCTGAACGCGTGCTCCCAGGGCGTCGATGGCCGTCTGCTGTTCGATACTGGCTCGGGCCACTTGGCCGGTACGCTGTTCGATCTCGGAGACGCTCTCGAGGATTTGGTTGGAAGTGATTGTTTGCTCGCGCATCGTCGCGGCCGCTTCTTGGGTCATCGCACCCATCTGTTCACTGGCTTTTGCCAGCTCCTCGGAGGCACGCGCCTGCTCGGTGGTTGCGATGCTGATTTCGCTGACGAGCTGCGCCATTTCCGAGACGCGGTGTGAAATCGCTTCGATCATCTGCGTGACGGTCGAAGCCGAGGCGGCGTTGCTCTGGACGAGACTGTTGGCTTTACCGGTCCGCTCGAGCACCGCGCCCGTGCGCTTCTGGATATCGGTGACGAGGCTGCCGATCTGTTTGGTGGAGCTCGCGGAATTTTCTGCAAGCTTGCGGACCTCTTCGGCGACGACTGCGAAGCCGCGGCCGTGTTCGCCGGCGCGTGCCGCTTCGATCGCGGCATTGAGAGCGAGCAAATTGGTTTGGTCCGCAATTTCTTCAATGAGGCCGAGAATCTCGCCGATCTGACGCGATGCACCGTCGAGATTCTTCATCTCGGTGACGACATCCGCGACCGTTTCGCTGATCGACTTCATGCCTTCGGAAAGCGCGGCGACTTCATTGCGTCCTTCGCGTACCTGCTGATCGGTCTTGGTCGATTCGCTTCGTACGCGATCTGCATTGCCGGCGACTTGTACGATCGTGGCCGACATCTCTTGCGTGTTCGCAACCGCTTGTTCCACCACGGTGGCCAGGCTTAGCAAATTGCGATCCATTTCTTGAATCGAGGCGGTCATCTCGGCAACGGCGCTGGAAATATCCGTCACGCGGCGCGCAACGTGTTCAGCGTTCTCTGCAACCAAGCCGGCGGTTTGCGAAACTTCTCCGGAGAAACGATGCGCGTCGGCAAGAGCCGCGATCTCTTCGTGCACGCGTTCGTCGACTTCGAGCGAGATGCGATTGTTTTCACCGCTCGCGTTGAAGACGGTGCCGGCGGACGTCTGAATTGCGCCGATCATGCTGCTCAAACGATTGGCGAGTTCGTCAACGCCTTGCGCAAGCCGGCCGAGCAAATCGCTGCCGTGCCATCCGATGCGCGATGTCAAATTGCCACGGCCCATATCCTCGAAAACGTCAACGCAGCGTCCGACGCCGGAGAGCATCGTCCGGCGGAACCACATCATCCCGAGAAACGCGATGACGGCCGCGATGATCGCGCCGATGATGAAGAAGGTCAAGCCGACATTTCGAGCGGCCAGAAGTGCTTGCCACCGCTTATCGGAATCGCCGGAGATCGCATTGAGCAGCGCTTGGCCGTCGTTGCGCTGTTTCAAATACGCATCAAGGGTGGGTCCATTGGTTTGCTTGAGCGATTCGGCTTTTTTACCGGTTGTCAGTAATTGCACGCCTGAGAGGGACTGGAAATCATATGCGCTTGCGCTGTTGTTGAACGCCGTGACGAGGGTGCCGATTTTGTCCTTGCGAATGGCGCAGGCGGTTGCCGCATCGACGGCGTCGGCGCCCGCCTTGCCGGCCGGTTGCGGGCAGAAGACGTCGACCATCTTGCGCGCATCTTCCGGAAACTGCTTGATCATCGCCTTTGCCGTTTCGAGCGACGTACGTGCTTTGGCCGGATCGGGATTGGTTGCAGCTTCTAATGAAGCTGCTTGCAACGTATCCGCATCGCCCGCCACTTGCGTGTAGGCGAGCTCCCCGCGCACGATCGTGTCGTGTAGATCTTGGGCCTGCGTCGTGATGCCCTTCATGGCGAAGATCGCGACCGGGATCATCAAGATGACGACCAGGACGACGAGTCCGAAAGCGTAGGTCAGGCCTCGTTCAAGGCTCGTGCGGCGTTCATGCATGTCTGCCAAGGAATCGGCATTTTGACCCTCTTTCTTTACCTTCGCGGTCATCGGAGGGGTCAACGACACCTAACCGCGCTTTATAACCATCCTCACTTAGGACGGTTTTGCCCGCTCGTATTGAGGGGGCCAAGCCACATCGCGTCCGAGTTCTGCGGCCGCGAGCAACGGCCAATAGGGCTGACGCAAGAGCTCCCGCGCAAGCATCACGAGGTCAGCATCGCCTCGTTCGATAATGCTTTGCGCTTGTTGCGCTTGCGTAATCATTCCCACGGCGCAGGTTGCGATATCGGACTCTTTTTTAATTCGGCTCGCGAAGGGTACCTGATAGCCGGGCGCGACGGCGATCTTTGCATCAGGCGAGATGCCGCCCGATGAAGCATCAACGACATCAACGCCGAGCCTTTTCAGAATGACGGCCAAACGGACCGAGTCCTCGATCTGCCAACCATGCTCGATCCAGTCTGATGCGGATATGCGCACGAATAGCGGTAACTCATCAGGCCAAACGCTGCGCACCGCAGAGATCACCTCGCGTAGAAACCGTGTACGATTTTCAAAAGAACCGCCGTATTCATCGCTCCGCTGATTACTTGCCGGTGAGAGAAATTCGTGCAGAAGATAGCCGTGCGCAGCATGGAGTTCGATGACGCGGAAACCTGCGTCCAGCGCCCTTTTCGCGGCAGCAGCGAAGTCGTTGGTTTTTTGTGCAATTTGCTCCGGAGTGAGCGCTTCGGGAATAATCCATCCTTCCTTAAACGGCCGCCCGGTGGGCCCATAGACTGGCCGCCATCCGCCGCCGTCCACCTCGAGGGGGCCACCCCCATTCCATGGCGCCGCCGTGCTCGCTTTAAAGCCGGCATGTGCAAGTTGGATGCCCGCGACGGCTCCGTTCTGGTGAATGAAATCGATAACCGCACGTAGCGCGGGGACGTGTTCGTCAAGATAGATGCCCAGATCTTGCGGCGAAATTCGGCCTTCTGCGGAGACTGCGGCAGCTTCGGTAAGCACGAGGCCGGCGCCGCCGACCGCGCGACTGCCGAGATGGACAAAATGCCACGCGTTCGCAAAGCCGTCGGTGCTTGAGTATTCGCACATGGGGGAGACGACGACGCGATTTCGCAGCGTAACGCTGCGCAGCGTTATGGGATCAAAGAGATGCATACACTGCGAAGACCGCGTAGGGCTAGAACTGGTTGCGGGTCAGCAGCAAGAACGCCTTGACGTGATCTTCGAGCATTGTGCGGCCGCGCGCGGCTTCCTTGGCTCCGGCAGCGCTGTTGAAAAACATGATGCGTGCGACAGTGATCGGCGCCATGAATAGGTATGCAAGCTGAGTTGCAGGAACTTTGTTCGTCATTTTTCCTTCGGTCTGCCAGCTTGCAATGCGCGGTGCGAGCGTTGCCAGCGCATTCTCGACTCCGTTTAGGATGGCACGCCAATCGTTGCCTTCACCCACAAATGCATTGCGAAGCGTCATCGTAAGAAACTTGCGCGCCCGCGGCGCACTCCAGGCTTCCAAAGCGACACGCATGAGCGCACGCAGAAATTCATCTGGCTCGTCAATCTTTTCGAGCGATCGCATTGCACGCACGGCTGCGGCCGGTCCCGCCTCGGTCATAAGCTCATCGTATGCGTCGCGTTTGCCCGCAAAATGGGCATAAAACCCGCTTTCACGGATTCCGACTCGACGCGTTATCTCGCGAATGGACGCGCCGTCGAATCCTTTTTCAGAAAATGCGTCGAGCGCGGCTTCGAGTAATCGCGTGCGCGTCGGTTTTTTCTCCTGCATTAGACCTTCGGCGATCGGACGCGTTCGGGGCGGAATCCCACACCGACAACGTACGCGGGAATGTACCGGAACCAGCGAAATTTGGTTAAAAATTTTAAGAGCGCCGGTGGCCGGATGGGTGCCGTGCTTGCGAGGACGCGGTCAATGACCCGGTTTTGCAAGAAGACTTGCATCGATTGCATCCAACGCGTCGGCGGTTCGCGACGCGTCTGTAACGTTTTCAGATCGTTCGTTGTAAGAGATTTCTCGCGCAGCGGTTTCCACAAGATGTTTGCGGCGGCGACGGCGTCCTGAATGGCAAGATTGATGCCAATCCCTCCAATTGGCGACATTGCGTGGGCTGCGTCGCCGATACAGAGAAGACCCGGGCGGTACCACGTCTTGAGATGATCGACTGCTACGGTTAGGAGTTTTACGTCGTCCCATGACGTGATCTCCCCTACGCGGTCTTTAAGGAACGGCACAAGGCGGACGATTTCTTGACGCAAGAAATCCAGGCCGCGAGCTTTGATGTCATCGATGCCGCCCTTGCGAATCGCGAATGCGCATTGATAATAGTCGAAGCGGTTGAGCATGACAAAGATCGCTCCTTGCGCGATATTTCCAAATGTTTGATCCGGATCGGCCGGCAATCGCGAAAGACGCAGCCACAGCACGTCGATCGGCGCCCCGCTCACGATGACGTCCATGCCGGCCGCCTTGCGGAGCGTCGAGGTGCGGCCGTCTGCGGCAACGACAAGATCTGCGGTGATGTTTATTTCTTGACCGCGCTGCACTGCGCGTACACCGGTAACAATCCCGTTTTCAACGACGAGATCTCGCGCTTCGGTCTCCATTTCCAAATGAAATGCTGGGAACGCTCGAGCACGTTCGGTGAGAAAATTCAAGAAGTCCCATTGCGGCATCAAAGCAATGAACTTGCACCGCCCGGGCACGCGCGAGAGATCGACCATCTTCAGTTCGGTGCCGCTAACGAATCCGCTGAGTTCGCGCACTTCCGTGTGACGTACCTTGAGGAAATCGTCGAGCAAACCGATCTCATCCATCACGTGGAGCGTGGACGGATGGATCGTATCCCCGCGAAAGTCG
Source organism: Vulcanimicrobiota bacterium (assembly GCA_014305015.1). Taxonomy (GTDB): domain Bacteria; phylum Vulcanimicrobiota; class Vulcanimicrobiia; order Vulcanimicrobiales; family Vulcanimicrobiaceae; genus JACRUB01. The sequence continues at coordinate 14,126 of JACRUB010000118.1, forward strand.
CGGAAGAAGTCGGCGTGCTTTTCCAGCACGACAACGTCGACGCCGGCTCTCGCCAATAGATACCCGAGCATGATGCCGGCCGGGCCGCCGCCGGCGGCGCACACCTGCGTTTTGCGCGTCAAATTCTCCATAGTGCCATTATGAACGAACGTTCGTTCTTGTCAAGGGAGTCGACGGCTTCCACAGCTTACACAATACCTCCACAGGCTTATCCTCAAGGAGCCCGTTTTTGGAGGGCCAATAGCGGAGACATCCCCGCAAACTGCTCTATAATTTGTAGGGATGGACTCGCCGACACACAATATATAGGGCTTAGCCGGGTCGAGGTACGAACCGGGGCAAAATTTTCTTATAGGTGGCATTTGCGGATGAAGCACGAGACCGTCGCGGGGCTCGATATCGGGACGACTAAGACGTGCGCAGTCGTCGCGGCCGAAGGTCCCAACGGGCTCGAAATCATCGGCGTCGGCGAGGCACCCTCGCTCGGCATGCGCAAAGGCGTCGTGACCGATCTCGAAGAGACAATTAAATCCATCGAAGCTGCCACCGAAAAAGCCGAACGCATGGCCGGAGTGCATATCTCCGACGTGTACGTTGCGATCACCGGCGAGCACATTCGCAGCACCAACAACCGTGGCGTGGTCGCGGTTTCCGGGGTCGATCGCGAGGTTGTTGCGGCCGACGTCAAGCGCGTCGTCGATACGTCTAAAATCATCAATCTGCCGGCCGATCGGCAAATCATACACGCCATCCCGCGTTTTTTTACGGTTGACGGACAAGATGGCGTCGACGATCCCGTCGGCATGGCCGGGGGCCGTTTAGAAGTCGATACGCACATCATTACCGGCGGCACGACGTTTATTACGAACGTTCTCAAATGCGTACATCGCGCGGGCTTAGAAGCAACGGGTCTTGTTTTTGAACCGCTCGCATCCTCGGCAGCCACGCTCTTAGACGAGGAGAAGCAAGTAGGCGTGGTGCTCTTGGATATCGGCGGCGGAACGACGGATATCGCCGTCTTCAGCGGTGGTGGCGCGATCTATACCTCCACAATTCCGGTGGGCGGAAACATTCTCACGAACGATATTTCGCTCGGATTAAAAACCACTACTAATGAGGCAGAGCACATCA
>JACRUB010000017.1 GCA_014305015.1 Vulcanimicrobiota bacterium
GGCCTAACACTGAGCCGCCAAATGGCATGCAGGCTCCAACCGGGCTCGCGCTCGATGCGGCGCTCAATATCTACGTTGCCGACAAGGCGACCAATCAGATTCTTGTGTTCGCCACCGGTGCCACCGGAAACGTGGCGCCCATCCGCATCATCGGCGGGTCGAACACCGGACTCAACAATCCAAGCGACGTGTTGGTCGATGGAACCGGCAAACTCCACGTAACCAATAGCGCGAGCGGCAACGGCACCGGCAACATTTTGATCTTCGCTACCGGTGCAAACGGCAACGTCGCACCCTCCGCCACGGTCGCGGCTCCTGGCAATGTTGTCGGCCTCGCACTCTCGCCGTAATCGTTATATACTGTAGTTTCATATGGCATTCTTAAAAACGCTCTTTGACGGCAATGAGCGTGAGGTCGTGCGCTTCCGGCGCGTGGCCGAACGTATCAATGCGCTGGAGCCGCAGATGCAGGCGCTTTCGGACGAGGCGCTGGCTGCAAAGACCGCGGAGTTTCGGGAACGCGTCGCAAATGGCGAATCACTCGATGCACTTTTAGTCGAGTCGTTTGCCGTTTGCCGTGAAGCCGGCAGACGCACACTCGGCATGCGCCATTTTGACGTGCAGCTTATCGGCGGCCAAGTGCTACACGAAGGCAAGGTCGCCGAAATGAAAACCGGCGAAGGCAAGACTCTCGTTGCAACCCTTGCGGCCTACACGAATGCGCTTTCCGGTAAGGGCGTGCATGTCGTCAGCGTGAACGATTATCTCGTCAAACGCGACGGCGAGTGGATGGGCGCGATTTACAAGTTCCTGGGCATGAGCGTCGGGATTATACAGCACGGCCTGGATAGTGCGGAGCGCCGTGCGGCGTACAACTGCGACATCACCTACATTACGAACAATGAAGTCGGATTCGACTACCTGCGCGACAACATGGCGTGGCAGCTCGAAGATATGGTGCAGCGCGAGCTCAATTATGCAATCGTCGACGAAGTCGACTCGATTCTCATCGACGAAGCGCGCACCCCGCTCATCATCAGCGGACAGGGCCAAGAAGCGACCGAGCTCTACGCGAAGTTCGCGCAGATTATCCCGCGTTTGAAGAAAGACGTCGACTTCACGGTCGATGAAAAAGCGCACGCCGTTCCGATTACGGAAGAAGGCGTCTCAAAGGTCGAGAAAATGCTGGGCGTCACGAATCTGTACGATCAACGCAATCTCGAACTAACGCATCAACTCAATGCAGCGCTCAAAGGCTGGAATCTCTTTCACAAAGACCAGCAGTACATCGTCAAGGATACGGAAAACGGCCCGGAAGTCGTTATCGTCGACGAATTTACCGGACGCCTGATGTACGGGCGCCGCTATTCCGACGGCATCCACCAAGCGATTGAGGCCAAAGAAGGCATCAAGGTTCGTAGCGAAGATCAAACGCTCGCGACCATCACCTTCCAAAACTATTTCCGTTTGTACGACAAGCTTGCAGGGATGACGGGCACTGCGAAAACCGAAGAGCGCGAATTCCGCGACATCTATAGCTTAGACGTCGTCGTCATTCCAACGAACATGCCGGTTGCCCGTAAGGACATGTCGGATATTGTCTACAAGTCCGAGGATGCAAAATTCAATGCCGTGATCGACGAGATCATCGCGGAACACCAGAAGGGCCGCCCGGTCCTCGTTGGAACGCGGTCGATCGAGAAATCGGAGCTGTTGGCGGCTAAGTTGCGCCGGCGCGGTGTCGAGTGCAGCGTGCTCAATGCGAAATATCACGAGCAAGAAGCGCAAATTATCAAAGATGCGGGCCAGCCCGGAACGGTCACGATCGCGACCAACATGGCAGGCCGCGGCGTCGATATCAAACTGGGCGAAGGCGTTCCTACGAACGGCGGGCTACATATTATCGGTACGGAGCGGCACGAATCGCGGCGTATCGATAATCAGCTGCGCGGCCGTTCAGGCCGTCAAGGCGATCCGGGCAGCACGCGGTTCTATGTATCGTTTGAAGACGAGCTCATGCGCCTCTTCGGTGACCGCATGACGAGTATCATGGATCGCGTCGGGTTTAGCGACGATACGCCGATCGAGGCGGGCTTGGTGACAAAGTCGCTCGAGCGCGCGCAGAGTAAGGTCGAGAATCACAACTACGAAGCGCGCAAGTACGTTCTTGAATACGACGACGTCATGAATAAGCAGCGCGAAGTGATCTACGGAGACCGCCGCGCAATTCTTCGTGGCGAATTCGACTCGCGCGAATACATGTTGCAGACGCTGCAAGATAAGGTTGACGAAGTCGTCGGCCAATACGCGGGCGAGAACATGCACCCAAGTGAGTGGGATCTGCCAGAGATTCTTAACGAGCTTGAGATGATCTTCCCAGTCAAATCGAGCATGAGCGTAGAAGATCTCGAGAAGATGGACCGCGACGAGATGCGGACGCGGCTGTATGCCCTTGCGGTCCAAGCGTACGAGCGCAAAGAAGAAGAGATTACGCCCGAGATTATGCGCGTCGTTGAATCGCGCTATCTCATGTTGCCGATCATCGACCGCTTATGGGTGGATCATCTGCATGTGATGGACGCGCTCAAGACCGGCATCGGCCTGCGGGGATACGGCCAGAAAGACCCGCGCGTCGAGTACGAAAAAGAAGCATACGAGATTTTCGAAGATCTTAAAAACAATATTGCGGACGAAGCCATTAAAGGCGTTTTCCGAATTGTTATCGAGCACGGACCTCCGCCGGATGGATCCGACGGTGCCGGCGGTAATGGCGTCGGCGCAATGCCCCCATTTGAGCCGCTACCGAGCGGTGAAATCAACCCGCAGCCTGCGCGTCTTGATGAGAAAGCGGCGGAACAGTTACTCGGACCGATTCCGGGCAAACCGAACGGCCCGATTCACACGAATCTGGGCGACGGGGAACCGCAGAAGCCGGTCACACGCGGCGATGCCAAAGTCGGCCGTAACGACCTCTGCCCATGCGGCAGCGGGAAGAAGTTTAAAAAATGCCA
>JACRUB010000034.1 GCA_014305015.1 Vulcanimicrobiota bacterium
ACGCCGTGATGGTAGGCTTCGGCCAAACAAAACCCCGGTGTGCCCTCCGCCCCCTAGGCGATCGAGACGTTCTTCTTGCGCAGGTGTGCCGTCACCGGCCCCTCTTGCATGTCCGTGCGCAGCACTTTGCCGGTGAGATTCTTGCGGGCGAACTCGCTCGCGACGCGGTTGGACTCTTCCTCACCAAACTTGGTCTCGAAGATGCTCACCGAGATCGCGCGGCCGTTGCCGGTTTCGATCCAGTGGTAACTGACGAAGCCGGGAATGCGCTCGATCAGGGGCGTGAATCCGTCTTGGATCGTGCGGGCGACTTCCTCCATGTTGCCGGTGACTTTGAATTGACGAATCGTTGCGTGCATAGTTAGAACTCCGAGCTGGCGTCTTTGAAGTGTTCCAAGAGCATTTCGATTTCTTCGCGATTGATGACCAGCGGCGGAGCGAGACGTAAAACATTGACGTGCGTGTCTTTGCAAGCAATGCCGCGTTGAAGCAATGCAGAAGCGAATGGGCGCGCCGGTTTGTGAAATTCAATTCCGACCAGCAGCCCGCGCCCGCGCACTTCTTTGATGCGGGGCGATTTGCAGGCGCGCAGGCCGTCCATAAGCAGCGTGCCCATCGTCTGCGCGTTCTCAGCAAGGTTCTCATCGACGAGCACACCCAGTGCGGCTTCGGCCACGGCGCAGGCGAGCGGATTGCCGCCGAAGGTGCTGCCGTGATCGCCGGGCTTAAAAAGATCCATCAGTTTTTTGCTTGCGAGCGCAGCCGAAACTGGATAGTATCCGCCGCCTAGAGCCTTGCCGACGATCAGCACGTCGGGTTTGATGCTGTCATGCTCGGTTGCAAACATCGTCCCAGTTCGGCCGAACCCGGTTTGAATTTCATCGGCCATAAAAAGCACTTCGTGTTCCTTGCACAGGCCCCACGCGCGCTTGAGAAAACCGGGCGGTGGAATATTGACGCCGCCTTCGCCTTGAATGGGTTCGATGAGAATCGCGGCCGTGTTCTGGTTGATCGCAGCCTGCAACGCATCGAAGTTGCCGTATTCAATGAGAATGAAGCCAGGGGTAAACGGTCCGAAGCTGCGCTTATACGAAGCTTCTGAGGAAGCACTGATAATCGACGTGGTGCGACCGTGAAAGTTATTGTTGAAGACGATGATCTCGGCTTTATCGTGCGCGACGCCTTTGATGTCGTAGGCGTAACGGCGCGCGAGTTTAATTGCAGTCTCAACCGCTTCCGCCCCGGTATTCATCGGAAGCGCTACTTCGAATCCGCAGAACTCGGTGAGTTTTTTTAAAAAACGCGGCAGGCGGTCGTTGCGCATCGCGCGCGAAACGAGTGTGACCTTCTGCGCTTGCGCGAGAAGGGCTTCGGCGATGCGCGGATGGCAATGTCCCTGGTTGACCGCAGAGTACGCGCTGATGCAATCCAAGTAGCGCTTCCCGTCCACATCATAGAGCCAAACGCCCGCGGCGCGTTCAACGACGAGGTCCAGGGGATGATAGTTGTGCGCCCCATAGCGATCTTCCATCGCAATGAGTTCGTGCGTTTTTTCCTCGATCACGGTTCTGTGTTTTTCCAGTCGCGCCGACGTAAAAAGGGGCGCCCTTAAGCCTTTAAGGACGCCCCCGCTCGCTCCCTTTTTGGGACTACATGCCCTTTGGCGGAGTCTTCTTAACTTTTACTTTTGCCTTGACTTTTATAGTCGTAGCCGCGCCGGGATGCGTGTCCGAACCCGGATTGCGATTGAATTTATCGATCCAGTTGTCACCGTTTGAATTTCCGCTCAGCCCGCCTTTTTTGAGGTCGACTGTTCCGCTCGACGGCGTGGTTGTTGCGGGCATCGTTGTATCCGTTGACGGTGTCGGATTGCTTACGGGCGCCGAAGTAGCGGCGGGCATCGAGGGTTGTCCGCCCGCATTTACCGCAGGCGCTTGATCGATCCCGGTGGCCGTGGGCGCAGGTGTTGCATTCACACCGTTTTGATCGGTGTGTGCCGACGTTGGCGTCGGTGAGGGCTCCGGCGTTGTCTGAGCGATCGTGCGTACCTGCGCTGCAGATGGATTGGACATTGCGAGCGCGCCGCCCCCGCAGAGGATAAAGGCGATGCCGAGAGTGGCAATTTTCGTCGTGGTCATAGGCTCCATGGTCTCCTTCATATTGTGGTCTCCAATTCGACGTACCCAAATACTAAAAAAATCTAGCGACTAGGCTCTTGCAAGGCAGCGCAAAATCATGGCGCGAACTGCCGGGAGTGGCTACCACCTACGCCGAGGCGCAAGAGCTTCTCGTTCGCTTCCTGGATCGCGACCACGATCAGGTCGGCGAGCTCGGCCGCACAATTTTACTCTCACATGGCAGCCGGACAAAACGCGCGGCCGTGCTGCTGCACGGCATGTCGGCGAGTCCGACACAGTTCGTCAATTTAGCGAAGAAGCTGCACGAACGCGGCTACAACGTGCTCGTGCCTCGTCTGCCGCAGCACGGTTACACCGATCGTCTGACGGAGGCGTTAGCGGATCTCTCCGCCGCACAGCTCAAAGACGTCACGACGCAAGCCCTCGAAATCGCACACGGGTTGGGAGAAAGCGTCATTGTGGTGGGGTTTTCGCTAGGCGGATTGCTCGCTGCCTGGGCCGCGCAGTTTCATCGCGTCGCGAAAATTATTTGTATCGCGCCGTTCTTCGGCATCGCGTGGATGCCGCACCGGTTCGGCGGCTTACTGTCGGGCCTCATGCTGCGTTTTCCGAACCGCTTTCATTGGTGGAATCCAATCCAGCGGGAGAAGCAGATGCCGGCGCATGGGTATCCGCGCTATTCTACGCATGCGGTGGGTCAAGCGTACCGTTTGGTCTACGATCTCTTTCACGATGCGCAAGCGCACGCACCCCGCGCTGCAAAGATTGTCGTCGTAACGAATTCTCGTGAAACGACTATCAACAACCGCTCTGCGCGTAAGCTCATCGAGCTGTGGCGCGCCCAGGCCGATCCGGATTCCGTATCGACCTTCGAGTTCACCGACTTGCCGCGGTCGCACGACATTATCGAGCCGCTGCGGAATCCCGCGATCGTCGCTCGCGTTTATCCAAAATTGCTTGAACTCATCGAAGCGTGAAACACCGCTGCGATTGGGCGACAAACGATCTCAACATCCCGTATCACGACGCCGAGTGGGGTTTGCCGGTGCACGACGAACACCGCCTTTTTGAATTTCTCACCCTTGAGGGCGCGCAGGCCGGCTTGAGTTGGGATACGATCTTAGCCAAGCGCGACCGCTACAGGTCGGTCTTTGCGAATTTCGATCCAAAGGCCGTCGCGCGTTTTTCGACCGCAAAGCTTGAGAAATTGCTGCAAGACCCCGGCATTATCCGAAACCGCATGAAAGTATACGGGACAGTCCAAAACGCGAAAGCCTTTCTGGCAGTTCAAAAAAAGTTCGGTTCCTTCGATACCTATGTTTGGGGATTCGAAGACGCAAGCGCGATGAGCAAGGATCTCAAGAAACGCGGCTTTACCTTCGTCGGTCCGACCATCTGCCATGCGTTCATGCAAGCCACAGGCATGCGCAACGATCATATTCCCGAATGTTTCCGTCACGCGCAACTCGCAAAGCGCAAAAGGAGCTAGGATGCTCGAACCGCCGCAAATCCGTCCGGCTAAGACCTACGAAGAAGCACTTGAACGCGTGGCGGCTATGAAAAGCCTCGACGATGCTTCGATCCTGCCCATCGCGAATACGACGCTGCTTGAGCGCGGCAAAAAAGTGCCGCTCGCCGTCGTACTCTTGCACGGGTTCACCAATCATCCGGGGCAGTATCGCGAGTTTGCTCCGCAGCTTTTCGAGCTCGGTTACAACGTGTTGATTCCGCGGCTTCCGGAGCAAGGCGATCGTAACCGCATGACCAAACGCATGGCCAAGCTCACCGCAGAAGGATTGCTTGCAACCTCGAACGAGGCAATCGATATTGCGCAGGGTTTAGGCGAGCGCGTCTGCGTGCTGGGCATCTCGACCAGCGGGTTGCTCTGCGCGTATTTTGGCCAATATCGCGACGATGTTGCCCGCTCCATTCCGGTCAGTCCGGTGTTTGCGATGCTCCACATGAATATGCCCGTGAACGCGTTGGTTTCGAGGACGCTCTTGCTTCTTCCGAACTTCTTTATGTGGTGGGATCCGCGCAAGCGCGAAAAAGAGTTGCCGCACACCGGATATCCGCGTTTCCCGACCCGCGCAATGGCGCGCGCCTTGCAAATTGGAACGCTCGTTGAGGGCGCGGCAAAAGAAGAGCCGCTCAAAGGGCGCTCGATCGTCGTCGTCACGAATGCGAAAGATCCGGCGGTCAACAACGACGTGACGCACCGTGTGGTGGCCGATTGGCAAGGCAGAGCACCCGGTCGAGTCGAGGAGTTCACCTTTACGACGCTGCCCGCCAATCACGATATCATCGATCCCGAGAATGCCGTTCCGCGAACGGATATCGTCTATCCCAAGCTTATCGAATTGATTGAGAAAACGCCGTAGTCATGGGTATAGGAGAGCTATGCTAAAGACACTAATGCTTTTTATTCTCGCCGTGGCACTGGCGGCGTGTTCGAACAACGGGTCGAGCTCGTCAACAACAGCGGGGGACGAGACTACGATAGCCGGATCCACGGCCATGTTGCCGCTCGTTAAGCAGGCAGCGCAAGACTATCAGGCCGCGCATCCGGATGTGAAGATCGGCGTTTCCGGCGGCGGCTCTCGCGTCGGGCTCACTCAAGCGCAGCAAAAGGGCGTCACGATCGGTGATTCCGACATTGCACCGGGCCCGGATCAGAAAGACCTTGTCGATCACAAAGTTGCGGTGGTAACCTTTGCCGTCGTGGCTAATCCGGCGGCCGGCGTAAAGAGCCTTACGAAGAAGCAGATTGCCGATATCTTTAGCGGCAAGATCACGAACTGGAGCCAAGCGGGCGGTAAGGACCTTAAAATCACGGTCATCAATCGCGCGCGCAGTTCGGGCACGCGTGCAGTTTTCGTTTCGGCGATCATGAACAACGTGCAGCCCACCAACAACAGTTTGACCGACGACTCGTCCGGAACGGTGGTAACGACCACCACGCAAACACCCGGCGCGGTGACTTATGTTGCAACCTCTTACCTTAAGGACAAAAACGTCGTCGCAATCGCCATCGACGGCACTTCCCCATCAGATTCGGACGTGGAGTCTGGCAAGTATCCGTTCTGGTCGTACGAACACATGGTGACAAGTGGAGCACCGTCCAAGCCGGCCGCCGACTTCATTGACTATGTGGCAAAAGATAAAGCGCTGCTCAAGCAGTTGGGCTTTCTTCCGGTGAATGCAATCAAGACAAAGTAAGCTATTTCTTTTTTTTGGCGTTCAGCTCAACGGCAGCGCGGATGAGCTGCTTAAAGGCGGATTCATTGAGTTTGTCGCCTTCGTGCAGATCGATTGCGCGCCTTGCGTTCCCATCTAGGCTAGCGTTGAAGATGCCCTTTGGGTCTTTGAGTGAAGCGCCTTTGGCGAACGTGACCTTTACCTGCGTCTTGTAGGACTCACCCGTGCAGACCATGCCGCCGTCGTACCAGACCGGAACTCCCCTCCACTTCCACTCTTCGGTTATATTTGGATCTGCTTCTTTGATGAGCTTGCGGATCTGCGCGAGCGTCTCGCCACGCCAATCGCCGAGCTCTTTGATTCGCTCGGTAATGAGCTGTGAAGGCGATTTTGCATTACTCATCTTCTAGCTCTTCGGCAGTTGTCGTAAGCCCACCGTCACGCCGTTCCCGTCTTTGAGGTTCGCGACCAGTAATCCGTAGCCGACGTCGGTAACCTCTTTCACGACCGTGCCGCCCGCAGCGACAAGCGCTTTCACGCTCGCCGCAATGTCGCTCACCGACCAATATGCGAGCGCGCCGTGTTCATGTTTTCCGTTCGGATCGAGCCCGATTTCCATGTCGCCGCTCTTATAGCCGACGTATTGCGGTGAATCGAGGTAGGGGTCACTGCCGGTGAGCTCACGAAAAAATCGCTTGGCTGCGGTTAGATCTGCTGCCGGATAGACAATTAATGAGACGTTCTTCAAGATTGTGTACTCCTTCTATTTCTATGACGGATCCTTTGGGGTAAAACGTGACAGAGAATGCGGAGTGGCTTGCAGACCGTTTTGAAGCGGCTAGGCCACGCCTGCGGCGCATTGCGCACCGGATACTAGGATCGGCTGCCGAATCCGAGGACGCACTGCAGGATGGCTGGCTGCGGCTCAGCCGTGCGGACGTAGCGAATGTCACAAATCTCGAAGGCTGGCTCACGACGGTTGTTGCGCGCGTCTGCCTCGATGCGCTGAAATTTCGCAAAAGCCGGCGCGAGGAGTTGACCCCGGATGATCCGCGTCGCGACATTGCGGCAATCGCTCCCGGCGAACGCCCGGAGGAAGAAGCGATCCTCGCGGATTCGATCGGCGTGGCGATATTGATCCTGCTCGATACCCTGCCGCCTGCGGAGCGCGTTGCATTTGTGTTGCACGACATGTTTGATGTGCCGTTCGACGACATCGCCGCGATAGTCGGAAGGACGTCCGAGGCGGCGCGGCAGTTGGCAAGCCGCGGGCGCCGCAAGGTGCGCGGAGCATCGGCCGCTGCCGATTCCGTCACGCAGCGGCACGACGAACTCGTGCGCGCGTTTCTTGCAGCCTCGCGGACTGGAAACTTCTCGTCTTTACTCGCGCTACTCGACCCGGGAGCAACGCTGCGCGCGGATGCCGCGGCGGTAGCGATGGGCGGTGCGGCGTACTGGGAGACCGATCGCTTGGAGACCGGTATCAAAGGTGCGCCGGCCGTTGCCCGGACATTCGCGGGCCGTGCACGCGCAGCCCAACCTGCGTTTATCGATGGCAAACCGGGAGCGGTCTGGATGCATGCGGGTGAGGTGCGCGTCATCTTCCACTTTCACATGAAGGACGATCGCATCACGGCGATCGATCTCATCGCCGGTCCCGATGCGATCGCGCAAGCCGTCATCGCGCAAACAGCGGGCTAGTTGTAGTCCTTAAGCAGTGGCCAGAGCTGCTGCAGCGGCGGATGCACGCCGTAACAAACAAAGATCGGTGCGTTGTCTTCGTACGCCATCCCAAGCGGATTGGAAAAGACGGCGGCTTGGAACGAGCGGGCGCAATACTTATGCATATCCGCTGCATTGCCGGGGATCTTGATGACAACGCTTCCGTCATATCCGCGCGGACCCCATAAGAAATATTGGTTGTGGCCGCTCAGAGCCGGCGGTAATCCGTGCTGCTCTCCAAAGAAATCGATGGCGGCCGCTTCGCCATAGTTGTCCGCGATGATTGCGGCACGGGCTCGATCTGCCGGCGGTAACTTTTGATAGACTGCTGCGACTGCCGCAGCCATCTCGGGCCATCCATGCATATCTGCGTAATCTTGCGGGAGCGACCGCATCTTATGGTGCTCTGAGGTCGATGCGCCGATGTGCAGTGTTCGGGCATAGGCGATGTATTGGTTTGTCGGGAGAATCGGAAGCACTGCAGGCACAGAGACCAAGCCAAAAAGCAGCACAACGGCTGCGATCACCGGGCGCAGAATGCGAACTCTCGCGCACCATGCCTCGAGCGCGCACCCGCCGGCCGCAAAAAGAATTGGATAGATAGAGGCCGGATAGTAATGTTTTCCGTGCGTTGCGATCATCATCGCGATGAGAAGAAGGTATCCGTACGCAAGCCAGCGCAGCGCCCGCTCTCGTATCAACCAGACAACGCCCGCGATGGCGATGAGGGCCAGCACCGGGTTCAGCAAATCGAATTGTGAGAAAATGTATTGCACGGGGGAGAGGACGATGTTTTTTCCTTGCTGCCCGTTGCGCAGCAACTCGACCATTGGAAAACCGTAGTGCGCTTGCCACAAAACATTCGGCAGCGCGATGAGGATCGCAATCCCGCATGCCGCCCAAAACCATTTGTTCGCCATTGCCGCTCGCTGCGGCGAGATCAACAGGCCGGCAAGCAATGCCACGGCAAAGAAAACAACACTGTACTTGCTCTGGAAGGCAATCCCAATGGTGAGCCCTGCAGCAAGCCACCAGTGCACATCTCGCCCGTTTGTAACGCGCAGCACGAACAGCGCCGCGAGCGGCCAGAGCGGCATCTCCAGCATGTCCGGTCCTTGTTTGGAACCGAATGCGATTAGAACGGGCGCAAGGGCCGACCCGATCGAGCCCAAGATCATAGCGAAACTTCCGCCGCCCATCTCGATGACCAGCAGGCACGTGATGTAGACCGTTGCCGCCGCACAAATCGCCGGAACAAGGCGCAGCAAAAAGAGTGAGTGGCCAAAGAGTTGCGTCCCCGCTGCAAGCAGCGGCGTTAGCGGCGGCTGATCGACGTAACCCCACGCCGGGTGGCGGCCGCAAATAATGAAATAGAGCTCATCGCGAAAGAATCCATAGTGCGGATTGCCGATGGCGTGAATGACAAGCGTGATGCCCGCCAAGAGCCAGGGCACTTGTTCGCGTTTCATCGGCGAGTAATACACCGCGTGCCGGACAAGTGCCCCCTCCGCAATGCCAGCCGACAAAAGGGCCGACGTCCGAAGCGGTTGTCTGCTGGCCCAACGTTTACGAAGGCTCAGGTACCCCGTGGAGGTGCAAGGATTCAACAAGTGCTTAAGTATCGCTAGAGCAAGCCGAAACTAACAAGATGAAGAAACCTGCTGCAATTGCTCTCGCCATCTGCCTGTTTGGGCCCCTGGGTGCCGTCGCTCAGACACCCGCGAACGTGCCTACACCGACTGCTGCTCCAGCGGGAGCGCCATCAGCGCCGGCTACCTCGGTCGCCGTTCCGGGAGGGACGAGCGTGTCGGTTAACGTGCGCGAACCAATTTCCTCATCGACAGCGACAGTCGGCGAAACAGTGCCGATCATCGTTACCAAGGAGGTCGATCTGAGTGGCTGGGTCATTATTCCTAAGGGCGCGAATGGTCAGGCCACGATCACTGCGGCAGAACACGCCGCCGGAAACGGTCATGGCGGGAAACTCGGCATGAGTGTGGATTGGGTTTTCTCATCGGATGGCGGAAAGATTCAACTTTCGCAGGTAAATCATTCGGCCGAAAACGGGGATCAAAAGGGCGCGTCCTCTACGGCGACCATCGCGACGTATTTGTTGCTTGGGCCGCTCGGGTTATTTGCGCACAATTGGGTGCACGGTAAGGACGTTACCATCGAAGCGGACCACGTCTTTACCGTATTTGTGGACCACGACATTCACGTCCAGGCAACCCAGAAGGCAAATGCCGCGGCAGGCTTTGACGGCTAGGGAAGTTTTAGCGAAGGCCTTGTGTCAAGCGTCGGGCGCGGGTCGACCACGTTTTTGACCGCTTCCTTGATTAACGCCAGTGCCTGCGCCATTTGTGGATCGTTCCCGTCGCGGTAGTCATTTGGAGCGATGTCGACATCATAGTCGGGATCGGTTCCGTAATTTTCGACATTCCAACCGACGTCGGTGAACCAAAACGAAAATTCCGGCTGTGTCGTGATGGTGCCGTCAACGAGGCGGTGATAGGGATTGATGCCAATCACGCCGCCCCACGTCCGCTTTCCGACGAGCGGCCCGAGGTCGTAGAGTTTGAAGCAGTGGCTGAAAATGTCGCCGTCGGAGCCCGCAAATTGATTGGTGAGCGCAACGATTGCGCCGCCGACCGATTCGGGCGGATACGGCTGCGGCGGGCCGTACCGTGAGAGATCGTAGCCGACGCGTTTGCGCGCGAGTTTTTCAAGCAACAGCGGCGAGACGTGGCCCCCGCGGTTGTAGCGCACGTCGACGATAAGTCCTTGACGGTCAAACTCCGAGAGATAGCCGCGATGAAATTCAGAGAATCCCCACGGGCCCATATCGGGGATATGCACGTAGCCGACTTTTCCGCCTGTTTGAGTGTGCACGAAGCGCCGGTTGCCTTCAACCCAAGCCCGGTAGCGCAAACCCCGCTCGTCCGCAAGCGTCTTCACCAAAAGGCGCCGCTCATTGTTTTTCTTGCCTTCAATGGCGAGCGTCACCTCGCGTTCGGCCGTGTTTACAAGTGCTTCTTCGGGTGTGAATTCTTTGCTCAGACGTTTGCCGCCAACTGCGAGGATGACGTCGCCTTCACGAATGCCGAGACCGGGTTCCGCAAGTGGAGAATCGTGTTCGCGGTTCCATGAGTCGCCACGGTAGATGCGATCGATTTTATACCCGCCTTCGCGCTCATCCCACGAAAGGTCTGCGCCGAGAAAACCTTGCGAGTACTGCGGTGGAATGCGAACGTCGCCACCGTACTCGTAGGCATGCGAGGTTCCGAGCTCGCCCTGCATCTCCCAAATCAGATCCGAGAGTTCCAAGCGCGTTCGGATGCGTGGCAGCACTTTATTGTACCGCTCGAAGACGCGGTTCCAATCGACTTCCGACATATCGGCAACCCAGAAGTGTTCGCGCTGCAAGCGCCACGCTTCGCGATACATTTGCGCCCACTCACTACGCGGGTTAATCTCGACGCTGATGCGGTCGAGATCGAGCCAACCGCTCTTGCGTCCGGCTTCCTGCGGCGGTTTTTGGTCGTCGCCTTCTTCGGGCAGATCGGCCTGCGCATCGATCGCGCGCAAGCGCTCGTGCGAACGGTACACCAACGTGCGATGATCCGCGGCGATTCGAACCTCGCTCACGTCTTGTGCGAACGTCGCCAAACGCATTTGTTCGAAATCGTAGGCGAGGAGTGTTCCCGCTTCATCGGACTGCGCCCAAGAAGGGCTGGCGGGACGTTCTCCGCGTACTTCAAAACGCGTGAAGAGGACGCGGCGCTTTGTTGCAACGATCTGGTTGTAGTCGCCCTCATCGACCGGGAAGCCGAGGACGCGCCCCGTTATACCTTCGAAATCGATGTCGATCGACGCGACCTTCTCGCTTTTCTTCTCGTCTTCGTGAAAATGGTCGCGATCGTGGTCGCGGTGCACGGGACGCGGTTTGGGAAGAAACGGCGAGGGCACATCTTCGCGCAGGGTGACCACGAACGGACGCATCGCCTGCGGAAAACTCAAGTCGAATTGCAAAGCATCGTAGACCGGATGGAAGTCGCGCGTTGAGATGAAGTAAAGATAGTTGCCTTCTGGATCCCACGCCGGAGAAGAATCGGTGCGCAATACCGGTGTTGCATCGTGGATCTTTCCGGATTTGACCCGCGCGATCCGGATGATCGACGTATCTGAAGTTGGCCACCAGCAATAGGCGAGCCAGCGTCCATCGGGTGAGAACGCAAGATCCGTGATGCGGTTGCCACGGCTCTTATCAATAACGCGAACTTCACCGTCCGAGCCGCCGATCAGCAGCAGTTCGTGCCGGTGATTGGCGACCGCGATGCACTCGCCCACAGGCGAGCAGACCAAGTCGCTGACCCGGCCGATGTCCGTTTTGGTAAGGATCCGCGGTTTTTGCGGAGCGCCCGTTTCCTGAATTTCGATTTGTTCGAAGCCGTTTCGATCCGTCACGCAGGCAAAGCGCGTGCCGTCCGGCAGCCATTCGCAGAGCCGGTTTCGTGCGACGCTTCCGGTGCCATAATGGACGGCAGCTTCTTCCCAGTATGGCATCGTAAAGGCTTGACCGCGCGAAATGAGCGCGAGACCGGTTCCGTCCGGATGCGGTGCAAAATGCTCGAAGTCTTCGGAGGCGGCAACGAACCTGCGCGCGGTTTGCGGTGCCGCCGATGCGCATGAAATCGGAACGGTCACGACTTCCTCGCTTGCGATATCGAAGAGGCGAAGCTCGCCGCCGGCTTGATACGCGATTCGTGTTCCGTCGGTGGAAGGATAGCGGGCGTAATATTCCCGCTCATTGGTGTGCCGGCGCAGATCGGAACCGTTCGTTAGGCACGAATATAAGTTACCGATGCCTTCGTGATCGTCGATGAAATAGATTCGATCCCGGATCCACATTGGCCAAACCGGATTTCCATCGAGTTTAATGAGCCGTGAATATGTCCCCGCGCCCGTGGCATCGATCCAGAGATCGCCGGCCGTTCCGCCGCGGTAGCGCTTCCATCGCGCGCAATCGTCACTGTTGCGCCCGATCACCATTGCGTTTCCCGGCCCGGGCGAGAGTGATTTCATATGACCCAGACCAAGTTCGCGTGCTTGACCCTCGCGCGCGATCGCGTAACCGCGCTGCTCGCGTTCGTACCACGAGTTGCGGTTGCTCGTAAAATAGATCGTTGTACTATCCGTACTCCAGGTGCTGACCGCGCCCATCGTTGCGCCGAAGTACGTGAGACGCTGCGGTGGCCCGCCACTTGCCGGCATCACGTACAATTCGAGATGGCCTTCGTCATCTGCAAAGAACGCGATCCATTTTCCGTCGGGGGAAAGGCGCGGCGTTATGCACTGGCCCGGAGTAACGGTGAGTCGAGAGGCAACGCCGCCGGCAGCGGCGACGGACCATAAGTCGTCCTCGCAGACAAAAATGATTCGGTTCTGTGCGATCGTCGGGTAACGATAATAGCCTTGATCCATTGCGACCGCACAGATTTGCGATGCCGTCCCGCCGTTCCGCTTGCGCGGGCTTGCGGAGTCAGTAACTTTGTGGTACAAAGTTACTGATGGCCCTTTCAATTCCGGCGCTTAGCTGCTCACCCCGCCACGTAGCGATCATCATGGACGGCAACCGCCGCTGGGCGCGCGAGCGTGGTGAAGATCTCTCCGAGGGGTACCGTCGGGGGGTGACTGCCCTGCGCGCAGCCGTGCGAGCGGCCGTTACGCACAAGCTCGAAGTGCTGACCGTCTATGGCTTCTCCACCGAAAATTGGCGGCGTGAGACGTCGGAAATTTCCTTACTGATGCAAATCTGCGCGGGCGCCGCGCAGTCAGAGGTCTTTGGACTCGTTCGTGAGGCCGTACGGGTTCGAATCGTTGGCGACATCTCGCCCTTCCCTCCGGCCACACGCGCGGCCCTCGCACAACTGGTGCGCGCCACCGCGCGTAACTCAAAACTCACGCTCCAGCTGGCACTCAACTATAGCGGCCGGGCGGAGATTCTCGCAGCGATTCAATCCATTGCGCGAGATGTCGAGAGCGGGACACTGCTTCCTGAGACAATTGATGAAGACTTGGTCCGCGGGCGGCTTTACGAACCGCAGTGTCCGGATCCCGACTTGCTTATTCGGACCGGCGGCGATTTGCGAATTTCAAACTTCTTGCTGTATCAACTTGCGTATACGGAGCTCTTTACTACCGATGTTTTGTGGCCGGACTTCTCCGAGGAGCATTTTTCGTGCGCGGTGGCTGAGTACGCGCGGCGCCACCGCCGGTATGGGGAGTAGGATCTAAAAGGTAAAGTAATTGACCCAGGGCCGCGATGATCCGGCCCTGGTTCTCTAGTTGCTCAAAGGGCGATGTAAGTGTCGGTGTTTGCGATGTGGGCTCGAATCCTAGCGTTGGATCGCTAGGCGCGTAATCTTCGGCTGGAAAACCGGCAACGCTGCGAAAAATAAGCTCCGCATAAAAAGCATTTGCCCACCCGAATTCCGCGCGCGTGAAATGCCAGTAGGCGTTCGGATCGAAACTCTCGTGAATCAGGTAATCATTGCTATCGGTTTGGGCTAGCGTCGTAATGGCTTCGGCCGTCTCCGCCGATGAAGTCGCGGTGAGCCCCCGCGTGATGATTGCGAGCGGCCAAACCCAGCCTGACGGTGTGTGCGGACTTCCGAGGCCGCTCGCATACCGGCCTTGATAATAGTAAGGATTGGCGGCCGAAAGAACGTAACGGCGCGTGCTTAAGTAGTTCGCATTGCGCGACGACGCATATCCCATGAACGGGATTGCGAGTAAGTCCGGAATATTCGCGTCGTCCATTCGCAACACGTTCCCTTCCCCGTCAGTCTCGTAGACGTACGTCCAGCCTGCCTTAAAATCGTAGTAGCGGCCGTACTGCGCAATTCCGCGTTGCACACCGGCTGCAACGACGGCCGCCTGCCGAGCTAAGGCAAAGTCTTTGTATCCTTCGCGCGCCAAGATGGCGAGTTGACTCAGCGCCACGACGGCACTCATCTGTTGCGGAATATTATACCGGTAGATGACTGCATCGTCCGACGGGCGGAACGCGGACCAAATCAAACCCGTCTTGCCGGCGTAGTTGTAATGCGTTTGCGTACGATAGGGATAGTTGTAATGCGAACATGTCTCGTGCTGCTGTTCGCAACCATACGTCGTCACCACGGTGCGAAGGGCATCGTGCAGCGATCTCGTGAAGGCCGAACGGTCGTGGTTGTAACTCCAGTACATCCATGCGAGTCCGACGACGTCCGCAAGTGAATCGATTTCCCATTTGCGTTCCCAAACGTGGTAACTGCTCGTAAAGGCATTCGTATAGGGATCGATTACCATGCTTCGCGCGTCCCGCTCAAGGACGCCGGCAAAGCGCAAGCGCAGTCGTGGATAGAAGCGTTGGAAACGAAGATATGGAATCGTTTGCGCTGCCGAATCGCGCAGCCACATTGCCGGGATGTCCCCGGTCTGCACGTAGGTCGTACCGTCTGCTTCGCTTGCAAAATCATTGAAGAGCGTGTGAAAGAGCGCCGTCGTTGAGACGCCACGCTGGCGGCGCCCCGTCATGGGTACGGATAGAAAGCGATTCGAAGCCATGAGCGGAGCGTTGATCACGGCGTGCGTCGCGAGAGCACGCGCCGGAAGAAGCGCAAGTGTAATTGCGAGCGCGAGAAGCCGGACTAAGAAGCGGCGCAATTATTCTGCGTTGTCGAAACCCACGGTGACGCCATGCGGCCTTATAGTCAAGCCCAGCAGAGAAACTCTCATTTGAATGAACATAGGGATGGAGGTGCGCCGTGATGGCGGCCCCAATCCTTGTATTGCTTTGGCAAACCTCGAAGATCAGTCGCAA
>JACRUB010000048.1 GCA_014305015.1 Vulcanimicrobiota bacterium
GAATTCACATTATCAACGTGCACGCCTTGGGCGGTTCCGAAATGATGATTGCTGCCGCAGAAGCGGCGGCGCAACGCGCAGACGAGCTTGGCATTTCTACACCGCATGTGTTTGCGGTGACGATTCTTACCAGCATCGCGGTGGAAGATTTGCGCGAACTTGGGCTCTCGGGCGGTCCCGGCGAGAATGCAATTCGCCTCGCAGCGCTCGCGCGCGACGCCGGCTGCAGCGGCGTGGTGTGCAGCGCGCATGAAGTACACGACCTAAAATCGTTCTTCGGCCACGATTTCCTCACGCTCACGCCGGGTATTCGCCCCGCAGGCAGCTCGCACGGCGATCAAAAGCGCGTCATGACGCCCGCGCTTGCCGTACAAGCCGGCTCGGACTACCTCGTGGTCGGGCGCCCGATTACCGAAGCGGCCGATCCACTGACCGCCGCGCGCGACATTCTCGATGAGATGAATCACGCAAAGGCGACTGCATGAGTTTAAATCTTAAAGGCGAGCTTGCATCCCGGGGCGCGCTGCTTGAGGGACACTTTAAGCTCAGCTCGGGCCGCCACAGCAACCGGTTTGTTCAGAAATTCCGCATCCTGGAAGATCCGAAACTGGTAGAACCCGTGGCGCGCGCAATCGCCGACCGGTTCCGCGACGAAAATGTAACCGTCGTCCTCAGCGCAGCAGTGGGTGGGATTATCCTGGGATACGAGGTCGCCCGCGCGCTCGGCACCAAAGCGATGTTCGTCGAAAAAGAAGACGGAGTGCCGAAATTGCGGCGGAGTTTTGCCCTTTCGCCGCGCGACCGCGTGCTGGTGGTCGAAGATGTCGTAACGACAGGCGGATCGGTGCGCGAAGTGCTCGATGTCGTTCGCGCGCAGGGTGCGAGCGTCGCCGGAATCGGCGTGATCGTCCGCCGCTCGCCGGTTGATTTCGGCTTTGAAACATATGCGCTCTTAGAACTTCCGATCGAATCGCACGATCCCGCGGAGTGTCCGCAGTGTGCAGGCGGGGAGCCCATCACGGATCCCGGTTCGCGCCGCGCATGAGTGAGATCCGGATTCGTCCGGGTACGAGCGGCGACCGAGAGTTTGTCGAGCATCTGGGAAAGCGCACGCTCGTGGATAGCGTGGCGGCCTGGCGGCATTCCTCGCCCCCAATGCTCGATATCGCCTTCGAGCGGCTGCTGACTTTTGTGTACGATCAGCCGCATCATTTCCTTATCGCCGAACTCGACGGCAAACGCGCCGGCTTCGTACTAACTATCCACTCGCTGCCCGATGAAGTGACGCTCGCGCCGCAGGCGTTCATCGCCTATATGAGCGTTGAGCCCGACATGCGCCGCGCGGGGGTGGCGGCGGAGTTGCTCAAGCACACCGAACGGGCCGCGCGCGATCTCGCCATGCCGTATATTGCGCTGATGGTAACGGAAGAGAACGAGGCAGCGCGGAACCTCTACGAATCCGCAGGGTTCATCACGGAACGGCGACTGCTATGCAAAATTCTTTAAGTCCGCAAACCACCCGCCGCATTATGCTCACGCTTGGCGGAATCGTCGTGCTGATCTTGGCGTTCTTGCTTGCGGAGCGCATCCCGCGCACAATCACGATTTTTGTTATCGGCGCATTCATCGCGTTCGGCGTGCAGCCCGTGGTCGTACAGCTGGAAAGCCGCGGCATGAAACGGCCGCTAGCCATTGCCCTCGTGTATCTGTTCTTGTTGCTCGTGCTGGTGCTAGGCGCATTGCTCATCTTGCCCGCGACGATCGAGCAAGGCCAAGTGCTCGTACAGAATGCGCCGGATTATCTGAAGACGACGCAGGCCTGGATTACTGGTGCGGAAGAGAGCATGCGGCTGCGTTTCTCCCACGCGAATCTGCCGCCGCAAATTCTCAACATTCAGCAACTCGCCAGCGAGCGGATCTTTTCGTTCCTCACAACTTCGTTCTCGTCGGTCGGCACGTTCTTGATCGACGCCGCAACCGCACTCTTTATCGCAATCTCGGCGCTTATTCTCTCATGCTTTTTCTTGCTACAGCACAAGCAAATCAGCGAAGGCTTTGCGCAAATGTTCCCCCATAGCAAACGCGCGACGGCGCGGGAACTGGGCGCGGAGATCACGCATATTTTCGGCAGTTTCATCGCCGGACAAGCAATCGTCAGTGCGATTACCGGCATCACCATTACGCTGCTGTGTCTAGTCGTGGGTTTCAAATACGCATTAATTTTGGGATTGCTCTCGGCGGTCGCCTATGCGATTCCGATTGTTGGAATGCTCGCAGCGCATCTCGTTGGCGCGATCATTGCGGCGCCGCAAGGGCCTTGGATGATCCTTTGGGTGCAAATTATTCTCTTCGTTGTGGCACGCATTAGCGATAACGTGCTTGTGCCGAAAATCATGGGCGATTCCGTCGGCGTCTCACCAATCGGCGTTATGTTTGCAGTCTTTGCCGGCGGCGAGCTCTTCGGCTTACCGGGACTTATTCTCGGTATTCCAGCGGCGGCACTGATCAAAGTCAGCTGGCGCTACTTCGTTGCACCGGTTCTGTACGGTGCGCCGCTCGAACCCGTGCAGCCGATTCCAAAAGCGCACCGGAAAAAAGTGTGAGCTGCGATGCCTGAGTATGAGGTGAACTAATGCAATACGTCAGTGCAGTCCGTACTCCAGCGGAATAGCGTGCAGACGTAGCCATGCTGCGACATCGCGCCGATTGCGAAGCCCCTCATCGGACATGATACGCTCAGGGGTTAGTGTGAATACCCTTTGGAAGGTTTCGCCTCGATTGTTGCGCGCCATTGGATCGGCACCGGCTCGCAGCAAGTCCAGAACATGCGCGCTATTGATCGATGCGGCCGTATGAAGAATTGTGTTCCCTGCGGTGTCCTCTATACGGTTGGGGTCGTCACCGGCGGCCAGAAGCATTCGAAATTGAAC
>JACRUB010000032.1 GCA_014305015.1 Vulcanimicrobiota bacterium
ACTCGCCCCTGGACGGTTATGTGACGGAGGTTGGCGTTCACGGGTACAACGCCTTTGCCAGCCGCACATGGCACCGCAAAGAAACCGCCTTTATTACACGCTACATCGCCTATGTTGGACACGATCGATACTTCGATAATTCGACCAATCTCTTCAACCTAGGGGATGATCAAGCCGCGGTCGGAATAACGTTCAGAAACACCATACACGTCCGGGCCCAGACAGGGTCCTCATATTTACGCCTGAGCAACGGTGTCGTGACGCCGTTAACGCAAAACGGGCTGGATCTTTCCCTCAAATACAATCAACCGACGCAGACCTATTTTTCCTACTACACCGGCCGCTTCGGGCCGGGCAAGGTCGACACGATCTTCAGCGGCACGGCGATTCCTTTGGGCGGACGCGGTCTCATCAACCTATCCGCATATGAGACATTCCAGCAATTCGACTCGGCGAACTCTTTACCGAACGACGACTGGCTTCTGCGAGCCAGCTATACGTATCAGAAGCAAAAAGATTCGTCGTTCGCCTTCGGCGTGCGCCGGATTATCGGCTTCCCGACGACACTTATACCACTTGATTCAAAAAGCCGCGCACGGTCCTTTGAGTCTGCCTGGAATATCTCCGCTGCTTATTACAAGCGCTTACCGCACGACGAGCTCTATTTGGTCTACGGCGATGCGAACGCGTTTTCCACCCGCCCCATCATCATCCTCAAATTGATTCATTATTTCGGCGCAGAGAAAGGGACCTAGCGGACCTACGAGAGATGATAACCGTTCTTCTACGCGCGCATCCTTCGAGAGCCTCAGGATGACAATGTAGGAACGTCCTTCGACAAGCTCAGGATGACAATTTGGGCTCAGGATGACCGGATGGTGCGTTAGAACGGGGGGCCTTCGTAGATTTCTACTAGGTTGTCGGGTTTTAGGTATTCTTTGGCTACTCGTTGGATGTCGGCTGCGGTGAGTTTGTTGAAGTTGGCTTCCCGGGTTTGGTAGTAGGTCAAGGGTAGATCGTTTGCTCCTAGATTGGCGACGTCTTCAGCGATACCGCGAATTGACTGTTCGCCTAAGATCGCACTTGCCGCAACGTACTTCTTAGCGTGGTCGAGCTCCGTCGGTGAAACGCCGTTTTGTTGCAAGTCGCGCAGTTGTGCTTTCAGCAGGTTTACCGCGGGCCTGACGTTTGAGGGTGTTGCGCTGAGGTGAAAGTTCAAGAAACCGCGATATTTTGCGGCGTCGTATGAGCTCGATACGTTGTACACCAATCCTCGGCGTACGCGTATCTCTTGCAAGAGCCGCGTGTCAAACTTTCCGCTCTCCCCAAGAATCGTGTTAAGCACGACTAGGGGATAGAAGTCCGGTGATCCGCGCGGCGGTGCGGGTTGGGCAAGGCTTACGGTCACCGTATCGGTTACCGCTCCTACCTGCCGCTGCGCCGCTTTCGGCACCGGGACGGGTGGCAAGGAGACATCAGGAGTAGGTCCGACATTGACCCAACCCGCAAACGCATTTTCCACAATGCGGTGAGCTTGTTCGGGTGCAACGTCGCCAACGACTGTGATCGACGTCAGGTCCGGCCTTATGTACTTTAGCGCATGCAGATATACATCTTGACGTGTGATGGATTTTAAAGACTCGACAGTCGGCTCTCGAAGCGCCACATCGCCGGCGGGCAGTAGCAGTTCGAGCAATCCATGATACGTGAGGTAACCCGGGTTGCTGTCCTTGCGCGAATAGATGCCCAAAAAGTTCAAACGGTTCAGCTCTAAATAGCTGGTGGGAAAAGTCGGGTGACGCAGTGCGTCGGCCAGAACGTCAACCAACTTGGGAAAGTCCCGGGACATTCCGTAGGCACTAAAGTTTTGGCCGATATTGATACTGGCCGAAAGGTCATCCTGTAGTCGATTGCGGCTCGCAAAACTGTATTTGTTGCTGCCGTAGTTGAGCAATAAGCTGGCCAGTAAGGCTACGCCCTCTTTCCCGGGTGGGTCCAATCGGGGCGACGCCTCAATACTTCCGGCAATGTAAACGGTGTGATTGGGGCCCAGGCGCTGGACGTACAGATTGAGGCCATTACGCAATCTGAAATGAACCGGCAGCACTCTGCTCGTTACGTGCAGCGGCCTTTCCAATGCGCTGCGAACCCATTCCGCTTCTACCGGTGCCCCGGTGGGTGCGCGTTTACTGAAATCGTCGGTGATGGCCGACGCGGGCTTGGGCGGGGGTGCAGCGCTCTGCACGTGTTCTGAGATGAGTTGCCCGACAATCGCAGGTTTGCTGAGAAACTGCTGGGAGGCGGCCACGACCTGCGCGCGTGTGGTGCGCAAAACATCGGTTTCATCCACGCTCGGATCCTCGAAGCCTTCGTAACCAACGCTGTATCCGACGCGATCGGCTAGACCGCTGATCGAGTCGCGATCGTAGATGGCCGCAGAACTCACGTCGCGCCGCGCCGCAGCGAGTAATTCGGGCGCCGGACCGTTGCGCGCGAAGTCTTGCATCGTCTTCTCGGCCACGGCTCGGACTTCGGCGGTTGTGTGGCCGGGCGTTATGGACATGCTCAGGTGAAACAGTCCCGTGTGCAACGTCATTTCCGGATAGGCGTCGTAGCGCAGCACCAAACCGCTTTCAACCAAGGCGCTGTAGAACGGCGAACGCACATTATTGATCGCAGAGGGCAGAAGGGCCGAGGCCGCGGCGAGCGAGCCTCCGATGTCACCGCTAAAGGGATACACGATGTCGAGAAATGCAAAGGGGTAGTCGCCGCGCATCGTGATCACTTTGTCGCTCGCCGGCTGAGTCTCAAGGTTCGCGTGTGAGGGGAGTTTTTTGGCGGGTATTTGTGCGAAATACTTCTGCGCCAGGGCAAATGCCGCCAC
Source organism: Vulcanimicrobiota bacterium (assembly GCA_014305015.1). Lineage (GTDB taxonomy): Bacteria > Vulcanimicrobiota > Vulcanimicrobiia > Vulcanimicrobiales > Vulcanimicrobiaceae > JACRUB01. The sequence continues at coordinate 2,885 of JACRUB010000032.1, forward strand.
GGTGTTCACGTCACCCGTTATCACCAGCGTTGCGTTGTTGGGCGCAAACCATTGGTCGTAGTATTTTCGCAGATCGTTAACGCTGGAACTTTCGACATCCCCGATGCTACCGCCGACGGGCCAGCCCAAACTGGTGTTTCCATAGGCCGCTTTGCGGATGTCGGCTTCAAGTCTGCCAATCGGGGCTCCCATGTTGCCGGTCAGTTCCGTGAGAACCGCACCGCGCTCCAATTGCCAGTCGGCCTCCGCGAGCGTAAGGTGTTGCATGCGATCCGCCTCGATGTGCAGCGCAAGATCGAGTTTTTCAGACGGCATCACGAAATAAAAATTGGTGTAATCATAATGCGTCTCTGCATTCTCGATGGCGCCCAGCTGCCCGACCACGTCGGAAAGCCCGTTCCCGTTCAAGGAAGGAGTCCCTCGAAACATCATGTGCTCGAGGCCGTGCGCAAGACCGCTCTTTCCGGGCGTTTCGTCGAGCGCCCCGAAGCGATAATACACATTGGTTTGCACTACCGGGGCAAGATGATCTTCAACGATGAGCACGCGCATGCCATTGGACAACTTTCGCACCGTGGGATAACCGGCGGCCACAGCGCCGGAATGCAACAGTGCACAATAAGCGATGAGGATTACAAGTACTGCGGCGCAACGTGCCGTCATGTAACGGAACAAACTAACCTCCGGATTAAACGATCCTAGCTACGCTTGAAATTAGTTCCAATGTCACCCATCAAGTTATGAAGCTCCTCGTGACGGAGCTATGGGGATAAGCGCACGATTTGCCACTGCTGCGCTTCGCGCGTGTACAGCAACCGGTCGTGCAGACGATTGGGACGGCCTTGCCAGAATTCTACCCGCAATGGTTTTAAAATGTAGCCTCCCCAAGAATGGGGGCGTGGCACATCTTGACCCTCAAACCGAGATTCAAACTGATGCAGCCGCTGGTCAAGCAATTCGCGGCTCTCGACGATTTCACTCTGTTCCGACGCCCAAGCGCCGAGTTGATGTCCACGCGGGCGCGACGCAAAGTACTCGTCGGATTGCTCATCGCTTACCGGTTCAATGGTGCCTTCGACACGGACTTGCCGCTCTAACTCCGCCCAGTAAAACAAGAGCGCGGCACGCGAATTGTGCTGCATCGCTCGCGCTTTTCTGCTGAGGTAACTGGTATAAAACACCAGACCGTCTGCATCGAGTTTGCGCAAGAGAACCACGCGTGCGGAGGGTTGGCCCTCCGGATCCACCGTCGAGAGCGCCATGGCGTTGGGCTCGGCCACCTTTGCCTCGTAGGCCTCATCGAGCCAGCGTTGCAGTTGAATAAGAGCGTCGCCATCCACGGCATCTTCGCGGAGTTGAGATTTTAAATATATGCTACGCCCCGTGGCGATTTCTTGACGCACGTCGAGCGTCGCTTGCTCGGTTACCTTAATGCTTGCGATGATTCCTGCGCGAATGGCGTCGCGGTCGGCGCCCAACGCCGTTAAAATCGCTGCGGCGCTTCCATCGTTCTTTTTCAATAAGGATAGAGTTAGGTGCTCGGCACTGATGTGATTATGATTGAGCATTCGCGCTTCACCGAAGGCCGATTCAATAATTCGCTTTGAACGATCACTAAAACCGGCTTCTGCTGCAGGCCCCGGGCCCCGTGAGTGCTTTTCAGCCTGCGCGCGGGCGGCATCGAGTGTTACGCCAAAAGCCTGCAACGCACGTGCGGCGGCTGAATTCGATTCCGCAAGAATGCCGAGCAGCAAATGACACGTGTGAATGTCTTGATCGCCCAGCCTTTTCGCTTCTTCTTGAGCCATGACGATCGAATGCCTAGCGGATTCACTGAACGGCTCGGATATCATGGAATTTTCCCCATTCCAAACCCGACCAAGAAGGTCAATACCATGACGGTTGCGCCGCCCACCGCGAACGGGAACTTCGCGTCGATCTTGCGACGTTCAAGCGTGGTGGAGGCTCCCAAATGGGCCAGCGCGGCGCGCAACTGCCCTGCATCGGCCACGCGCGCGTATGTGCCACCCGCTGTGTCGGCCACGGCTCGTAATGCATCTTCATCAATGTTGGCCGGTTCGTTCGTGCCGGGGATAAGTTGTCCGCTATCGTTCGTACCGATACCGATGGTGTACACGGGCACATGCTGCCTTCCCAGAGACTTTGCAACCTCAAGGGGATCGACGCCCCGATTGTTGACGCCGTCGGTGATGAGCACGATCAGGCGATGTCCGTGCGCCGGCAGTTGTTGTCCGGCAAGGGCAAGCGCGTCGCCGATCGCCGTGGCACCATTTGGCTCGGGGATCCGCTCGACGCCGTCACGCACCATATCGCGATCCGCCGTCCGCGGTTGCACGACGCTCGCCGAGCTCGAAAAGGCGACAATGCCGATCTTTGTCCCGGCGGCAGTCGCAGCAACGAAAGCGCGAGCCGCATCCTTGGCCGCTTGCGAACGGTTGGGTGCCACGTCGAGCGCGGCCATCGAACCCGAGGTGTCAACGCAGATGATCGCCGCCGCGTCTTTAGCGGGTACGGCCGCATTTACGCGCGGACCGGCGAGCGCGGCGCCCAGGAGTACCACTCCGAGCAGCCAGGCAGCGAGGATGGCGTTGCGCGTATACGCGCGCGGCCGCGCCGCCGCAACCAGAAACGGCAGATTCGAATAGGTTATTTCTTGCCCGGTTTTGCGTTTTTCCAACAGTAGAAAGGCCAAGTAAAATGCGGCGCACGACAGCAGCGCCACGATCAGGAACGGCGGGTTGCTGAAGGTCATCGCAATCCGAAGGTCTGCAAGAGCGAAACGGCGCCATCAGACTCTTCCAAGCATCCCGTGCGCCAGCCGCTCGTGCTAAATAAAGCGTGCAGCGTCTCTTCGCGTTCGCGCACCGATTCGATATAGCGCCGGCGCTCGCGCTTGCCGAGGAAGATGCGGCGTACCTCTGGGCTTTCGGCATCTTTGAATCGCACGAAACCTTGCAGCGGCAAATCGCTTCGCCAGGGATCACGCGCGATCAGCGCCGTACAGTCATAGCGCGAAGCCACTTTTGCGAGCAGCCCCGCGTGCGCCGCGCTGATTTCGAAGAAATCGGAGATGACCAGCAGTGCGCTGCCTCGCTGCAGCCCAGCGTGCGCAACGCCGAGCGACTCAAGCATGTTCGCATCTTCTAGCGGCCGCACGTTGGCGCAGAGATTCGCACTTCGTGTTCCTCTCAGCGGTGCGGATACGATGCGCGAGCCGCTGATGCGGATGCAGCGATCGTCGGATTGCGCAATATGATACCAGGCGAGCATAGCTTCGCGTGCAGCGTCAAGTAAGGGGCGCCGGCGGCCGACGTACATCGACTTTGAATGGTCCAATACGGCAGCCAGCGTCAGCGCCACATCTTCAAGGATGACCCGCGTTTGCAGCGCACCGACGCGCGCCGTGGCCGCCCAATCAAGCCGCCGCGGATCGTCGCCCGGTAGGTAGGCGCGCAGCTCCGCGAATTCATAACCGTCACCGCGGTACGATGCGGGAGAGCCCACGCCCGGATTGCGCGGACGGCGCTTGCCGGAAAGCAGCGCATTGCGTAGGGCATTGGCGCGGGCGTTCATGGCGCGGGGACCGCGCCGACGATTGCCGCAATCACACCTTCCGGATCAACGTTTTCGCTGATCACGCGATAGTTGAAACTGACGCGGTGCCGCAATGCCAGCGGTGCTACGGTGCGAACATCGTCGGGAATGGCGAAATCTCTGCCGTCGAGCAGTGCTTTGGCGCGCGCAAGGAATGCGATCGCGAGCGTGGCCCGCGGACTAGCGCCCCGATCGATGAAATGCGCGGCCTGCTCCGGCAAGCGTTCCCGATCGCGCGTGATGGCGACGAGCTCCACGATATATTCCTTGAGCGAGGGAGCCAGGTGAACCTCATGCGCGGCATTGCGCCAGGATCGTACGTCGTCGAGCGATGCGACGCCGTGCTCCGGCAGCGTTTCCTCGATGGCAAACCGCTCCAAGATGGTTCGCTCTTCTTCGCGTGACGGATAATCAACGTTAACCTTGAGCAAGAAGCGGTCCATTTGCGCTAAAGGCAACGCGTACGTGCCGTCGGCATCCAGAGGATTCATCGTGGCCATAACGATGAAGGGATCCGGTAAGCTGTGCGTGCGCGGGCCGATGGTGACCTGGCGTTCTTGCATTGCCTCAAGCAGTGCGGACTGCACCTTGGCGGGCGCGCGGTTGATCTCGTCGGCGAGCACGACGTTGGCAAAGATGGGCCCGAGTGCCGTGCTGAATGCGCTTTCGTGTTGATTGAAAATGCGCGTTCCCACAACATCGCTGGGCAGCAGGTCGGGTGTAAATTGAATGCGCTTGAACTCACCGTGCAGCGCCGCCGCCAGCGCACGGCATGCGAGCGTTTTGGCCAAGCCCGGCGGTCCTTCAAGCAAGATATGCCCGCCGGAGATCAGCGCCAGCACCAAGGCTTCAACCACCGATTGCTGGCCCACGATGGTGCGGCGCAGTGCATCGCAGAGGGCTTGGGGATGTGTGGTGATCATGGCGTGTACCGCTCGAGTGAAGCAAGCATTGCATCGATCGCTGCGGGCAGGTGTCGCTCTGCAATGAAGGCGGCGCGTTCGGTCGCGCGCAGGACGGCTTTCATCTCGCCGGTCACCACGCCGTCGCGCAGAAGGTCGTTCAAGGTTTGACCGTGCCTTGCGCCCACTCGCTCACGCAGCGCTGTGCGCACATCGAAAACGACATGCCGGCTACGGATTTTGCGTAAGCTCGCGACCGCATCGGCCAGGCTGCTCGGCTCGGGATTGGGCGGCTCTTGCTGCACCGCAGCCGGAAGTTTTTGGGGCCGCGCAGGCGACAGGTGCCGCGTGCGCCAGGTGCGCAGCGCCAGCACCGCAGCGAAGAGCACGAAGGCGAGCAAGGCCAACTTTGCCAGCGTAACGGAAAGCCTGTGCAGCGCGGCAGCATTGTCCTCCGGCGCGCCGCTCACCGACAGAATCAGTTCGTTAGACGAAAAGCGCGACGGCTTGCCGGTTCGTGCATCGATCGCGTCGAGATGTGCCGCGCCCGCGTGAACGGTTCCGGGAGCGTGCGCAACGACGGTCAGGTTTTCGGTGTAACTCGTACCGCTTTTTGCGTACGTTGCGTGGCGCTCGTCGCCGACGATCTGCAATGCACCGAGCGTTGGCAGAATAATCAGCTCATCGGGATTGGGCACCGGTTCCTTAAATCGCGCACCGATAATCAAATGAAAGGGCCGCTCTACGGCGGGTTGGGCCGTATCGCTCGATAATGTGAGTGACCACACATGCAGCTTTTGAAGTTTTTGCGCGTTGGACGGATCGGCCGCAGTTGCAACCAGCAACGCCCAGCACAGCGCTGCGCGAAGTGATGCTTTAACGAAGACCGACCTCCGCAAGCCATTGTGAAAACAGATATCTTGCATCGAAGGGACCGGGCGACGCCTCTGGATGAAACTGCACCGCAGCAATCGGAAGCGTGCGATGCCGGAAGCCCTCGTTGGTTCCATCGTTGAGGTTGATCATCGTTTCTTCCAGATCGGAGGGCAGCGATTTTGAGTCGACCGCATACCCATGATTGTGCGCGGTGACCATCACGTGATCGCCCAAGAGATCCTTCACCGGCTGGTTTCCGCCACGGTGGCCGTACGGCAGCTTGAAGGTGGTTGCCCCGCACGCCAGCGCCAACAGTTGATGTCCCAAACACACTCCGAACATCGGGCGCTTGCCGATGAGTCCTCGCAGCACCTCAACGGTCGCTGCCAAGTCGGTAGGATCACCCGGCCCGGGCGAAATGATGACGGCTTGCGGATCGTGCGCAAGAATTTCGTCTTGGCTGACATTAAACGGAAGAACGCGGACCGTTGCGCCCGCCGCCTGGAGATCGCGAATGATCGCGCGCTTGACGCCGCAATCGAGCACCACCACGCGCGGGCCGCTTCCATCGCGCTCGCCATGCGATGATTTGGTGGCCACGCCAGCGACCAGTCCGCTGGTGTCGGCGATTCGCACAAAATCAGTGAGCCGGGCTGCGGCGTCTTCGAGCGCGTGCTCACCCACGGCAAGCGCGGCCCACAAGGTCCCGTGTTCGCGCAGCGCGATCGTAATGGAACGCGTATCTACTTCGGTCAGCGTCGGAATGTGCTGCTCGTTAAGCCAGTCGGGCAAGGCCGCGCGAGACGCATGGTGCGAGGGATGAACGCAAATCCGCTTCATGATGGCACCGGCAACGCAGGCCCGCGAAAATTGTGCGACGTCGCCGGAGATGCCGTAATTTCCGATCATCGGATACGTAAACGTGAGAAGCTGACCAGCGTATGATGGATCGGTGAGCGCTTCCTCATAACCCGTCATGCCCGTATAGAAAACCGCTTCTCCTAACGCGAGACCTTCAACGCCTAAGCCGATTCCGTCGAACCGAGATCCGTCGGCAAGAAACAGCGCGGCGCGTTTCATGCGAGCGTATCCGCCGTTGCCAGGCTCCCGTTCGAAATGACGAGATGTCCGTCAATAATCGTGGCGATGGCTTTGCGCGGCAGCGTCCAGCCAGCAAATGGGGTGCTCTTGCCCTCGGAGTAAAATGCTTGCGGATCGACTTTCCATTGCCGGTCCGCGAACACCGTGATATCCGCGGGCGAACCGACCCGTAACGTGCCGCCCCGCACCCCGAGTATGCGCGCCGGATTGACCGACAATAATTCAACGAAGCGGCGCAAGCTAAGATCGGGCACTGCAAGAGCGTAAGTGCCCAGTGCCACTTCAAGTCCGCTGAAACCAACGGCGGCATGCAGCATTCCACCAGCTTTGTCAGCGAAGCTATGCGGGGCATGGTCGGTTGCAAAAACGTCGATCGTGCCGTCGCGGACCGCGGAGCGCAACGCGGCCGCATCGTCGCTACTTCGGAGCGGCGGATTCACTTTGGCCTCTGCGCCCAATCGAGCCACGGCTTCATCGTCGAGCAGTAGATGATGCGGCGTCACCTCGCAGGTCGCGTTTCCGCCGCGTGTACGAGACCACTGCACGAGTTCCACACCGCGCCGCGTGGAAAGATGCGCGATGTGCCACTTCTTTGCGGTGTCTTCGGCCAGCAGCAGATCGCGCGCCACGATGACGTCTTCGACGACGCCCCCCGCGGCCGGCAAGGATAGGGCTTGCGAAGTTTTGCCGGCGTGCATCACCGCCGAGCCTTTGAGTGCAGCGTCCTCGCAATGCGAAATGAAAGCTCCCGCTACGCCTGCGGCCGCTAAAGCCGCGTCGCGTAACACGGCCGCATTCATCACGGTCGCACCATCATCACTGAAGGCAACAGCGCCCGCCTTGTGTAGGGCACGGTAGTCAAGCAGATCTTTTCCCATGCGGCCTGCGGTAATCGCGGCGACGGGATACACGTGCGCGAAGGATGCGGCGCGGGCCAAGCCCACGACGTTTTGAATTCGCTGCGGAGTGTCGAGCGCGGGTTTCGTGTTCGGCATGCACGCCACGGCCGTGAAGCCACCGGCCGCCGCCGCTGCGGTACCGCTTTGGATTGTTTCCTTTTCCTGTTCACCGGGCTCGCGCAAGTGCACGTGCATGTCGATGAATCCCGGTGCAACGCAGCATCCGGTGGCATCGAACACGTCTTCCCCAGCGGAAGCGTGAAGATGCGGCCCTATCTCCGCAACGGTGCCGGCGTGTATGCGTACGTCCAAAAGGCTATCGATGTCTTGAAGTGGATCTATCAGACGGCCGCCGGCAATCAGCATTGAGGATACGCTTTATCGACTGCGGCGATTGCCGTTGACCAAAAAGTCGAGAAGGGCCATTCGCACGTACACGCCGTGACGCACTTGTTTGGCATAGCGCCAGCCTGCGTAGATCAACACGTCGTCGGCGAGTTCCATTCCACGGTTATATGGTCCGGGATGCAGGACGATGGTCTGTTCTTTTAGTTTCGCAAGCCGCTGGCCGTCGAGCCTGTAATCACGCACGTACTCCTCGTCTGAAATGCTCTGAGGGCCGTCGGAAAACCGCTCGCGCTGAATGCGCAGGAGAATGATGGCATCGGACTCGGGAAGCGCTTTGTCGAGGTCGCGCTCGATGCGCACGCCCTCGCCGGCGAAAGAGTCGGGTAAAAACCGCGGCGGTCCTACCAGCGTGATGTGTGCTCCGAGTCCTTTGAGTCCCTCGATATTGGAATGCGCCACCCGGCTGTGCACGATGTCTCCCACGATCGCGATGTTGCGGTCCTTAAGGCTGCCGAATTCCTCGCGCAATGTATAAATATCGAGCAGCGCTTGGGTGGGATGGGCGCGTGGGCCGTCGCCTGCGTTAATTACGTGCCCGTCGAACGCAAGGGCGAGACGGTCGGGAAAGCCGGGCTCGGAATGGCGTACGACGATGACGTTGACGCCCATAGCGGCTAGCGTTATTGCGCTATCCTCAATCGTTTCACCCTTGGCCAAACTCGTATCTCTGGGCGAGAGTGAAATCACGTCGGCGCCCAAACGCTTTTCGGCGAGTGTAAAAGACGTAATGGTGCGCGTGCTGTGCTCGAAGAAAAGATTGAGCACCGCGATGCCGCTTAACATGTCGCGCTTGGGAAGCTTTTTCTCGAACGCCGCTGTACGTTCGAAAATGTATTCGAGTTCGGGCCCGCTCAGGTCGTTTAGGTCGAGAAGACTACGCCTCGTCCGCAATGACTGCGACCTCATCAGAAGGAGCATGCCTGCGGGAAACGTTCACTTCCACCCGTTCGCGGCGGCTGGTCGGCACGAAACGGCCGACATAATCCCCTTGAACCGGAATCTCGCGCAGTCCACGATCGATCAGCACGCACAAGCGAATCGCGCATGGCCGTCCGAGATCGGTAACTGCATCCAAAGCCGAACGAACCGTCCGTCCGGTGTAGAGGACATCATCCACGAGGACGACGGTTTTCCCGTTGATGTCGCTGGGGATCGACGATTCCGGCAGGTTGTGTGCGATGTCGTCATCGCGGTAGAGGTTGATATTCAAGAATCCCAATGCCGGCGCGCCGCCGGAAATGCTCGTGATCTTTTCCGCGATGCGATGCGCAAGCGTTTCTCCGCCGCGGCGCACGCCAATGATGTATAAGCCCTCTTGGGCGTCCTGCGGTTCCACGATTTGATGCGCCAAGCGCGCGATGACGCGCTCGATTTCATCAGCGCCCATCAGGAGGCGGCGCTCCAGTGCAACTCGTGAGCTCATGTGTCTCCAGTGTCGGCCAACGCGGCCGTAACGCGGGCCAACTCGTTGCGATAGTTTTGCAGTTTGTCGCGCTCCTTCGCAACGGTTTCGGCAGCGGCCTTGTTCACAAACCCCTGGTTCGACAGCTTCTTCTCGCTCCGCTCCACTTCCAGGACTAGCTCTTGTTGACGGCGCGTGTAACGCTCATGCAGTAGTTCCCGTGGCGCCTGCGCGTTGATACCGCCCAGCGCGTCGTCCAAGGTCTCGTACGAACCCGCCGCCTCGACGGTCGTTGCGTAGGTTAGAAGGCCGAGGAGACGGGTTACGTCGTGCGGGACGGCAGGTGGGACGTGCAAGGTGAGCCTCACCTTCGGCGCTACCTGGATCTCCGCGCGCAGGTTTCGGATTCGCTCGACGGTGCGTTGCATCGCCTGGAATTGCGCTGCCTCTTTTGCGAAAAACGGCACTTCAAGCGGATCGGGCCAGGAAGCGGTCATGATGGTTACGCCATCGTGCGGTAGCGCCAGCCACACTTCTTCCGTTATGAAGGGTTCGATGGGATGCAGCAAGCGCATAGCGCCGTTCAGCACGTACGACAGTACGGGTGCGCGCGTACCGGATGGCTCTTTGGTTGTTTCGAGATACCAATCGCAGAACTCATACCAGATAAACTTCCAGAGTGTTTCAGCCACGCTTCCGAAATCGTACGCGTTCAGACCTTGGCTGACCGTTTCGATCGTCGCGCGTAAGCGCGTCAGAATCCACTTGTCTTCCAGTGCGAGTTGCGAGTGCGGCGGTAAGGTAGCGGCGCGCGGCAAGCCTTCGGGCAGCGAGAGAATGTAACGCGTGGCGTTCCAGATCTTGTTGTTGAAGTTGCGTGATTCTTCGCAGCGCGACTCTTGAAAGCGAACTTCTTGACCTTCCAAACGCATTTGCCGCATCGTGCCCATGCGCAAGGCGTCGGCCCCGTACTTTTCGATCAATTCCAACGGATCGATGGAGTTTCCGAGCGATTTGCTCATCTTGCGCCCTTGAGCATCGAATACGAGCGGCGCAATGAACACCTCGGGGAACGGCAACCTGCCCATAAATTTCAATCCCAGCATCACCATGCGCGCGACCCACAGGAAGATGATTTCCCATCCGGTGATCAGCACGGCGCTCGGATACCAATGTTCGAGCGCGGGTGTTTGTTGCGGCCAGCCCAGAATCGTAAAGGGCCATAATGCGCTTGAAAACCACGTGTCGAGCGTATCAGGATCGCGCCGCAGATCGTCGGTTGCGTACTGCGTGCGCGCTATACTGCGCGCTTCTTCTTCTGTTTCGGCAACGATCACTTGGTCCGTCGGCGTGTACCATACGGGCAATTGATGGCCCCACCACAATTGGCGCGAGATGTTCCAGTCGCGGATGTTCTCCAGCCACTGTTCGTACGTGCGTCCATAGCGTTCGGGAACGAAGCGCAGCTTTCCATCGCGATACGCTTGCAGGGCCGGCTCCGCAAGCGACTTCATTTTACAAAACCATTGCAGCGACAGGAGAGGTTCGATGACTTCCCCCGTGCGTTCGCTGGTTGCGATGCTGTGGCGATACGGTGTTTCCGCTCGCAGCAGATGGAGCCGTTTGAGGTCTGAGATCAGTTCGGCGCGCGCCGCAAAGCGATCCATTCCACCGAAGCGCCCTACGTCCACTTGCGAATTGGTGATGCGGCCGTCGAGCCCGATAACGGAAGGCTTTGGTAAATCGTGCCGCTCGCCGATTTCGTAGTCGGTTGCGTCGTGCGCGGGGGTTACTTTCACGGCGCCCGTGCCGAAGGACGAGTCAACGACTTGGTCGGCGATTATGGGAATGGTGCGCTTGAGCATCGGCGGCACGAGCACCGACTTTCCGATGAGATGCGCGTAGCGCTCGTCCTGCGGGTGGACTGCGATTGCAACGTCGGCTAGTATTGTTTCCGGGCGGGTGGTCGCAATTTCGATACCGTCGCCGGAGTCATCGGCGAACGGATACTTAACGCGCCACAGAAACGTGTCGCGCTCCACGTGCTCGACTTCTGCGTCGGAAATGGTGGATTGCGCCTTGGGGTCCCAGTTCACGAGGCGCGTGCCGCGGTAAATCAGGCCTTCACGATGGAGCGTGACGAAAACTTTGGTTACGGCTTTTGAAAGCGCGGGTTCCATGGTGAAGTGGCTGCGCACCCAATCCGGTCCAAAACCCAGCCGGCGGAATTGGCGAAAAATGGTAGCGCCCGTTTCTTGCGACCACTGCCACGCGACCTCAAGATACTTTTCGCGTCCCATCGATTCGCGCGAGGTGCCCTGTTCCGCCAACTGCTTAACCAGCACCGCTTCGGTGGCGATGGCGGCATGGTCGGTGCCCGGAAGCCAATTGGCATTCTCTCCAAGCATCCGATGATAACGCACCAATGCGTCCATCGGTCCGTAGGGCTAAGCATGCCCGATATGCGCTCGAGCCGTAAC
>JACRUB010000120.1 GCA_014305015.1 Vulcanimicrobiota bacterium
GATGGGTGGGTTCACCGTTTTTAAGATCGGAACCACCAAGACGTGGGCCGGAGTGATGTGCATCTCCGGATCGATGCTTAATAGCGAGGTACCTGCGATTCGCTTTGCATGGCGCACGACGCCCGTCTATGTTGTAAACGGGTCGAGCGATGCGGTTATCCCGCCGCTCTACGGGATGGAAACTGCGGCCTTTTAGACTCACTCGGGATTCCGACGAGTTTCTACCAGCAACCCGGGGGAAGCCACTCGGTGCGCACACTCATGCCGCAGCTCCAGCGCGCCTGGGCCCATATGCATCAGGGCATTACGCGGCCGGCGAGCATTCCGCAAATCCAGTCGCGCGGCGGATTCTTACCCGCCCCTCCGAGCACGCACGACGGCGTTTTGAAGCCGTAACTGCGAAACTGCATTCGCCATATTGAGTTGAATCGCCGGATTGAGTCCCGGCCACGTTGCGCGAATGTCTCCCCCTGGATCGATTACCACCATCGTTGGAAACCCCTCGACGTTGAACCAATTCGAAGCAAGCCGGTTCGGATCGAGCGCAGCGCCGTGTAAGTCGTATTGCTTTGCAAATGCGAGCGCAACCGGCAGCGGCTCACCGACGTCGATTGGAATGACGTCGGCTTCCGGATGCGAGCGAGCGAAACGCTCCACCAACGGCAGCGAAATTTTGCAAGGTTCGCACCAACTCGCGTAAAAGTCGAGGAACACGACTCGCCCGCGATGCTCAGCGAGCTTGAACGACTGCCCATTGAGACTAGCAAGCACGAGATGCGGCGCGGGGTGAGCTGTAGCTTGGTCCAGGGAGCGCGGCGCAATGAGCAGTTTCCACACGACAAAGGCAATAACGAGTAGCGCAAGCACATCCCACACTCGCGCCATGACGCGCTTCGAGAAGCTCAGCGTGACACGTGGTGGTTTAGTCGGTGGTAAAGACTGCTGCAATTCCCTGTCCGCCGCCGATGCACGCTGATGCGACACCGTAGCCGCCTGAGTTTCTGCGCAAATCGTGCAATGTCGTGAGTGCGAGACGCGCGCCGGAGGCGCCAAGCGGATGTCCCAGTGAAATCGCGCCGCCGTGCGGGTTGAGTCGCACGCCGTTGCTTCCCATTTCTTTCAAACACGCAAGCACTTGCGGCGCGAACGCCTCATTGATTTCCATTACTGCGAGGTCTTTTTCGGTTATGCCGGCTTGTTTGAGTGCACGCGGAATCGACATCGCGGGGCCGATTCCCATGATATCGGGATCGACGCCGACAACACTTGCGCCTACGAGGCGCCCCATCCAGGAAATGCCGTCAGCTTTTGCTTGCTTAACGGTTGTAAGAACAACGGCGGCTGCACCATCGGTAATGCCGCTGGCGTTTCCGGGTGTCACGACGCCGTCTTTGGTAAAACGCGCGGAAAGTTTGCCGAGCTTCTCCATCGTCAGGCCGGCGCGCGGGCCTTCATCTCGGTCGATTGTTGATGTGGTGCCTTTGGGTCCGGGCACGGTGAGCACCGCAATCTCTTCTCCGAAATAGCCGTCACCTTGAGATGCGAGCGCGTGCTCTTGCGATGCAAGCGCGAACTCATCGCATGCTTCGCGCGAGACGTTATATTTTTTCGCCAGATTTTCGGCCGTAATCGCCATCGGCATGTTGTTGTACGAGTCGGTCAAGGCTTCCCAAAGTGAATCTTCGAGTTTCGGCGCAGCACCGAGTGCAAAGCCCTTACGCGCACCGCGCACGACGTGCGGCGCTTGGCTCATCGATTCGGAACCGCCCGCCAGCGCGTAGGTGGTTTGCCCGAGCAAGAGCGAGTTTGCAGCGGTCAAGATCGCCTGAAGGCCACTGCCGCATAGACGATTGAGCGTCAGGGCCGGCGCGCCGACTGGAATTCCGACCCGAAGCGCGACGTGGCGCGCGAGATAAATTGCATCGGCGCTGGTCTGCATGACGTTGCCGAACACAACGTCGTCGATCTTCTCCGCGGGGATTCCGCTCCGTTTGAGGGCGGCTTCGGCCGCGTGCACGGCCAGGTCGGTCGCTGAGAGGTCGGCCAGCACTCCGTTCAAATTTCCAAAGGGGGTGCGGGCGCCCGCCACGACCACGACGTCGTTCTCGCTGATACCGTTTCTCAAGATTGGTCCTCTCGTCTGCAAAATAGGCTCCGCTTAATTCCCGTGCGGGACGGGGCCGCCTGCGCGGCGTACTCTGGGAGCGATGCCGATAGTCACTCGTCCTGCCGCGATTACTCTTGATGCCAGGTCACTTCAGCCGGCTACCAAGTCCGCTCAAATTCTGGAGGCCTTCGATAAGCTCTCCTTAGGCGCCGTACTCGAAATCAACGAGGAAACGGACCCGCGGGCCCTCCGTAATGAGATGACCCAGTTGCGCCAGGGAAAGTTTTCATGGGACGCGCGAAACCTGGGATCGAGTCGCTGGACCGTCCGCCTCGAACGCATCGACGAGAACGCCGAAGGCGAGCATTTCTTCGCCCACGTACCGCCCTTCAATTCGGCCAAGGCTCAAACGATTAAGGAACTAGGCGCTCAGATGAGCGAGCGTTCCTACAAAGCGGGCGAGACGATTTTTGATGAAGGCGAGATTTGGCCGTACCTCGGCGTCGTAAAAACCGGCAAAGTGATTTACACCCTGCTCTCACCAGACGGCAAAACGCACACGCTCGGCGAACGCCTGACCCACGACACCCTCAACGAGAGCGGCACGTTCGATGGCGGCGGTGCAACCACGCGTGCGGAAGCGCTGACCGACTGCGTCGTCGTTACCGTCCCGAGCGAAGCAGTTTTGCACGCCAACCGCAATGATAGCGAACTCGCACTTGGATTTTTACAACAAGCTTCGCAAGCGCGCCGCCGTTCGATTGAAACGGTTGCCGACTTAGCGTTCGCGCACGTGTTGCAACGCGTTGCAAAATTCTTGCTCGGATATGCGCCTGCCTCGGTCGGCATGGCCAAAGGCTTACCGGGCGTCGAGAATCTTTCGCAAGCGCAAATTGCCGCCGCGGCCGGTACGGTTCGAGACATGGCGGCGCGCGCGTTACTGCGCCTGAAGAACGCAGGCTCGGTGGAACTCGACCGCGGACGCGTTAAGGCGATCGATCGCGCACGCCTCGAAGCGTTTGCGCACAATGTCCAAGCTCCACCCGTCTAACTCTTCACAGCACCTCGGGCTCATCGGCGGTCTCGGAACTGCGGCCGGTATTTTCTATTATGAAAAACTCGTAGAGCGGCATAGTCCGCTGCACCTGACGCTCGCGCACGCTGACTTGCCGACGATGCTGGGTGCGCTCGAAGCACAAGATTGGGACACCATGGCGGCTTATCTTCTAAGCCTGATCGAATCGCTGCGACTCGGCGGCGCAACCGTCGCTGCAATTACCGCCGTAACACCACATATCGTCATCGACCGCGTCGTTGCAGGCTCGCGTATTCCACTCGTAAGCGTGCTTGATGCCTTACCGAAAGCCATCCAAACCGCCAGACTGCAACGGGTTGCTGTCTTTGGAACGCGAGCAACCGTTGAGTCGCGCATTTTTGGACGCGTGCCCACCGAAAACTTCTTCGAGCTCGATCCCACCGATAGCGAAGCGGTGTATCGAATCTATGCGGACGTGGCCAGAGGCGCTTTGACTCAAGCGTATCGGGACGAGATTTGCGGAATTGCGGGCCGGGCGATCGCACGTGGTGCGAACGCCATCATCCTTGCCGGCACCGACCTCTCCGCGTTATTCCGCGACCAAGAACCGGATTTTGCGTTTCTTGATGCCGCGCGCGTGCATATCGCTGCAATCGTCGAGCGGCTTGAAGCTCCCCATCTTTGAAAACGCCGAATATGGTCTTGATAGTGGTTAGCGGACTGACACTGCTATCAGGTTGTACACCTCACACCTCTGCGCGAAGAGCTGCGAGCGTGGCTACTCCGAGTATTGGTGTAACGTGTAAGGGATATGCCGATCCTGAGCCCGGAGGACAAAAAAGCTACGCAGTTTCAGAAATAGCATCGCGCGGTGTTCCGCCACTCACTCATGGACAGGCTTCGCTGATTCACCGAATTCGGCGATACATTCACTCGAACACTCTGCGCTTTGCATTTTTGGAAACAGGTTTTATCGTATTTAATGCCCCGAATTGGCCATGCAGCGACATTCCGCCAGGGGACTTAGTTCTCAATGCCGTCAACTCGTTTTATCAGCCTGGCGAGAACGCATTTAACACGCATGGCATGCCCGATCCCCCAACGCCCGGGCCCTGGATGAAGCCCTAGAAAATATCGTAGACGTCCGCAGTTTCTCCCGGGTTAGGCCGTGGAACACCATTGCGCCCGCACGTCACAAAATCGCCGTGCATCCCGCGTAGCATGCGCATAGTTCCGATATCGCGCAATTCGTTTGCTGCTACCTGATAAATCAAAGGGCAAATATCGTACACCGACCAGTAGGTCCGTTTTTCCGCGGAGATCCGCGTGGGGGCCCGGGTGCACAGATAGTGCGACAAAAAATCCGTTTCGGTCGGTTAGCACCGTAATAACGTCGTAGTCACTTTTCAAGGTAATCCGAGCACCCGCCACGGGGCCGTCTTGATCCACCACGTGGCCGCGGACCATTCCGGTGGTACCGTCAGCCACGGCCGGTGACCCTGGCGCCAGCAACACCAACAAAGACGCAACCACAAAGAACATTTTCATACGTTCATCCCGCGAGCGCTTTAAGTGCTTCATCAAAAGTATGAACGGGCACGATCTTGATCTCGTGACTGCCCGCGATCTCGTTGTAGTTTTCGCGGGGCACAAAAAACATGGTTGCGCCTGCCCGGCGTGCTGCAATGAGCTTCTGCGGCGCACCTTCGATGGGGCCGACGATGCCATCGTAAGAAATCGTGCCCGTGCCGGCAATTTTCATAACAGGCGACGGTGACGGCTTGAGCGTGCGGTAGATGTCCATTGCAAACATTAGTCCACCCGAACTGCCCGATACGTTGAACGGCTTGAATTTCACCGGAACGGCCAAGTGCGGCGCATCAAACGTTGCGAGTAGGTACACACCGAGGCGCGCTTGGCCCTTGTTCTCAATTGTAATCACGCGCGCACTTTGAAGCCTCCCTTTGCGCAAGTAGGTGACGTTCACTGGATCACCGGGCTTCAGCTTGAAAAGCGCGTTCTGCACGGTGACTGTGCTCGAGACCGGTTTTCCGTTGACCGTTCGCAATACATCGCCTGGCTGCAATTCGCTCTGCGCGCGCGAGGTTGGGTCAAAACGCGCAATTGACACACTCGAGTCGGGAATCTTCACGCCGAGGTTTGCCGCGCGCTCCGCTACGACTGCAGCAATGGACTGGCTCTCGTTCATCGCGTGTTTCATGATATCGTCGAACTGCGGAATGGTGACGCCCTTGGGCACCACCTCTTCCGTATGCACGATCCGTGCGCCGGGCAGAAATCCTTGGAGCAGCAAAAGCGGGCTCACCCGCTCCTGAAGCGTTACGTCTGTCATGTAGTAGTGTTGGACCGGCGGCTTGTGTCCGTCCACGGTGAGGACATCGCGCACGTCGATCGCGCTGCCGGGCAAAATCAACGAGTACGGCGTTGGGGCAAACGAAATCGCGGCCGCCACAAAGGCGGCCACGATATAGGTGAGGACTCGATTGCGCGGAGGCATCCGCATTCGATGCGCTATTTCTTGACGAGCTCTACCGATTCCATCGCGGCAGTCTCATCTGCGGCCTGCGCATCAAACGCAACACGTTTGCTCTTGGCTGCGGCTTCCGCAAGAGGCGACGCCGTGCCGGAGGGCGGCTGCTTGGCAGTCAGCGTCTCGCGGCCCTTGCGCACGGATCCCAGCGCGCCGGAAAGCCGGTTTTCTAACTCACCTAAGAGCTGCGCAGCGTACTGATCCGCGCCTTCGCGAATTTTCTGCGCGCGTGCCTCGGCTTCTCGCAAGACCGTTTCGGCCGTGGTTCGAGCCCGCTGCACGATTTCGTTTTGATCCACCAGTTGTTCGTGCGTGACGCTTGCTTCGCTAACGATGGACTGCGCTTTCTCTTGCGCAGCGCGAATCATGCGGTCCTGATCCTTGGCGATGATTTTGGCGCGACCCACCTCTTCGGGCAGTGTCGAGCGGATTTTTTCGACGAACTCAATGAGACGCTCTTCGCTAAGAACGCGATAGCCCGCGGGCAGCCACGTACCTTCGTGCACGTAAGCTTCAAGTTTATCCAGGACGCGATAGACCGACATTCGAGTACCTCCGTTAGGATGAGCTGCGTAGAAGCTCGCGCTTGCGCGACATGAAACGCATGACGGGATCGGGCACCAGTGCGCCGACGTCCCCGCCGAGAAAGAACACTTCTTTGACCATACTGGAACTGACAAACGAGTATTTTTGGTCGGACATCAGAAACATGGTGTCGACGTCAGAGAGCGAGCGGTTCATGAGCGCCGTCGACATTTCGCTCTCGAAATCCGAGACCACACGCAAGCCTTTGATAATGACGTCCGACTTCTTCTCTTTGGCGTAATCGGCGAGTAGGCCGCGAAAGTGTTCGACTTTGACGTTCGGCAAATTCTCGACGCACTCGGAGATCATGCTCTTGCGTTCATCCAGGGTAAACATCGGCTCGCGCTTTTGTGGGTTGACAACAACCGCAACCGTGAGCTCTGCGAAAATTTTGGAAGCGCGGACGATGACGTCGAGGTGACCGTTGGTCGGCGGATCGAACGATCCGGGATAGATCGCCCGCGGTGCTCGCGCGATGCCGTTATTGTTCACCTAAGAACCACCCGGCAAGGGGGTAAAGAACGCCAGCGCCACATCGCCATAGACTTCTTCACGCGTCGAGCGGTACCCCGGTATTTCAGGAAGAATCGTGCGCGCGCTGTGCTCAAAAATAACGATCGCTGATTCTGTGAGTAAGTTACGCTCGCGTAGCAACTCGAACATTTTCATGGGCAGTTCGGACGCATACGGCGGGTCGGCGAAGACGATATCAAATTTGCCTTCAAGGCGGTACAGTGCGCGATCGATAGGAGCAGCCACCACGGTGAGCTTCTTACCGACGCCCAGCTCGCCAGCCGCTTCCTGGATCGCGTGGGCGGTTTCCCGGTGCGCTTCCACCGCGACGACGGCCTGCGCACCGCGCGAGACGGCCTCAAATCCAATCGCCCCGGTGCCGGCAAAGAGGTCGAGAAAGCGCGCGCCTTCAAGATTCGGCGCCAAAATCGAGAACAGCGCCTCTTTGACGCGTCCCGGTGTGGGCCGAATATTTTCGCCCTTCGGCGAACTCAACTTACGACTTCGCAATTCTCCCCCGGTTATTTTGAACGGCACCGCTAGAACGAAACCGGCTCCAGCGGCAACCGAACTCGCTCGCTCCATGTTGAATCGCCGAGCCATTCCCAGCGAATCGTTGAATACGGCACGGTGCCGTACGAAAGAAGCTTATCGTGGAAGCCGCGCAGCGAAAACTTCGCTCCTTCGCGATCCTTTACAAGCCCCAAGAGTGTCTCGATCTGCGTCTTGCCGACCAGGTAATCGATGGCCTGCCCGGGCCCTTGCGCAAAGCGCGTTCCCTCGCCGTACGCGGTGTCGCGATCGATGCCGGCATTCTTGCTGAAATAGTCGATCGCCGCGGATAACGGCATCTCGCCCGTTGCCAGGCCCACATCAACCCCGACACGCGTTGCGCGGTGACGCATCAAGTGGATGACCGCCGTGCGGCCGGCCGGATCGTTATCGTACAGGCCATTGCGCATGAGCATCTCTTCACTGTAGAACGCCCAGCCTTCCGCAAACACACCATCGCCCGAGACGTGCCGGATGAAGTCCGGATTGTGATAGGCGATCGAAAACTGCATGAAGTGACCGGGAATGCCTTCGTGCGCAAGCACGGGCACGACCGATTGCCTTGCTTGCGCAGCAAAGAAGCTCGTGTTATGCGGATCGTAATCCGGCACGAAATAGAATCCGCCGGGATCTTTATCGAACACGCCGGGTGGATTCATAAACCCGCCCGGGTTCGTCGCGGCTAATGCTTTGGGCAATTCGACGATGCGAAACGCTCCGAGATACTTCGGGACGGTGACGATGTCATGCGAAGCTAGAAACGCGCGTACCTTGGCGGTTTGACTCTCGTAGTATTTGAGAAACGCGGCCTTATTTTGAAACGCCGGTTGCTTTGGGCCTGCGGGTTCGTGCGCATCGCGGTTTGCCTCCCACTGCTCGAGCGCGCGATCGCGCGCGAGTTCGAACGTGCCGATCTCACGCACTTCGTCGCTCGTGTACGGCAGCAAGAGCACGCGGCGCAGCAGAAAATCGTACTGGTCTTTTCCCACCGCGAAGCCGCCGGAGTGCCATTGCGGCAGATGTGAGTCTACCCACGCCTTGTACGCATGCAGCGCCGAGAGCGCTTGCGTTTGAGCGGCTTTCAAGTCCGCTTTTGTTTGAGGGGAGACATTGGTAGCGATTGCATCCAAGCTCGTGGTGAAAAGTGCTTCGCCCGACGCGATATCCTGCGACGCAACAACCCCGAACTCACGAACCGGGTCGGTGAGGTTTGCCTCGCCTTGCGCTAAAACGGTCGGACACGCGCGCAAGCGGCCGATCGCATCTCTCACTCGCACTTCGTCTGAGGCAAACGGCTTTTTGATGAGCGAAAAGATGCCGTTGCTGCAAGTGCCTTCATAGAGGCTCGGATCGCGCTCGTACGATTTGATGTAGGTGTCGTACCACCACGCGCCTTCGAGATTCGAGCGCACGAGCAAGTAGTTGACTTGGTCGTGGACCGGCGCGTCTTTTTCAGGCATGACCTTGAGAAGCTCCGCGCGATACTCTCGCAGCTTCTGCTGATAGTCCGCGTGCGCTGCGGGGGAAAAATCGGGAAGCTTATCGTCGGCTGTGTGTAGCCCGGCGTCGGTCGACCCCACCGGATCGACGCTGTATTCGTACATCACTAAACGATGAGCGACATCTTCGAGCAGCCGCCCGTAGTACGGCGGTGATTCTGCGATGGATGGAGAGGCGGCGAAGATGCAAGCGAGAACCGCGATGCATACCGCGCTGCGCAGACGATGAACCATGGGCGCGATTTCTACGCTGGAGTGGTCGCCCCTGGGAGCAGATCGACAAGCTCGTTGAGGCTGTGGATAACTACGTTCGGCTTTGGCAGGTCGCTTGGATACGTTACCAACTCAGCGTCGAGCCAGATCCCGCGTAGTCCAGCTGCAATGCTGCCGGCGACGTCGGTTGCGGGATTATCGCCTACGTACCATGCATCAGAGAGCGGGACTCCGAGCGCCGCAACGAGCGCGGCGAAAGCGGTTTTCTCCGGTTTTTGAACGCCGACGCGCTCGCTTACGACAACCGGCCCCTCAAAACCGACGCGTGCAGCTTTACGTTCTTGAAGCGGGCTCCAGCCGTTGGTCAAGATCGCCGTGCGTACGCCGCTCCGCCGCAACTCTTGCAGCAGCGCGCGCACACCCGGGAGCGGCACGACAAAATAGTCGACGCTCTCAAGCGCAAATTTTTTGTACGCCTGAATGTACGGGTGCACATCCGTGTGCGGCAGCCGCGGCTTGCAGAATCGTTCGACCGCTTCATCGATGGGAAAGGCGCCCGACCGTTGTTGCGCCAGCAAATCGTCTATATGGGCAGTCTCTTCATCTAAGGTGCCGATGGCCTTTCCGCCCGCGAAGATCAACTGCTCGAGCAGGCGCAAAAACGCGACCCGCTCGAGCTTATTGTCGATACCGAGCGTATGATCGAAATCAAAGCCGATTGCTAGTTGAACAGGCACTACGCCTCGCTCCGTGCCCCCCATGCTAAAGCATGGGCCCCCCCAACCTTCGAGTGCATCTCCATGATTTGCAATGCATCATTCCCCTTGGGCACTCCGAAGAACATTACTTCGGAGGTGGGCCTTGGATGATGCGGACGAAGTCGTTGGGCCGGATCCATTTCTTCACGGCTGCGCGTACGGCAGGCGCACTCGCACCCAGTTCGCGGCGCGCATCGATTGTTGGTTGATCCAGCGGCAGGCCCAACTCCGCGAAGTTGATGAGCTGCGATGCGACCGCATCGAAACTCGTCATGCGCAGCGGAATCGCCGCAATCATCATGGCTTTAGCGCGTTGCAACGTACCCGCTTCAATCGGGGTCGATCCTATCTGTTGCAGGTCTGCAAGCGCCAAATGCTGAGCCGGGTTCACTTTGTTCGGATCAGAGGCAAAGCCGATTTCGAACGTCGAGCGGTTGCGATGGGAGTCGAGCCGCGAGTAAATGCTGTACACATATCCGTGCACGTCGCGGACGTCGTGATAGAGCATCGAGGTCTCGCCTCTGCCGAGCACCGCATTCGCAAGAGCAAGCGTTGCCCAATCCGGATCGCCACGTCCAAGTGCATTGACTTGCGCGAGGTGAACGTCTGATTGCACGCGACCTTGAGCAGGTACGTTAATGTCCGCTGCTTTGTTGGGCGGGACAGCCGGCAGAAACACGTCCGGTTTCGTTCCGGTAGCGGTCCAGCCGCCGAAGTACTTCTCAACGAGCGCAAGGGCTGCCGCAGGCGTGGTATCGCCGATCACTACGATCGTCGTCAGGTCGGGACGGTAAACGCTCGCATAGTAAGACTTGACATCCGGCAGCGTCACGGCACCGGCAGTCGTTGCCGTGGCGAATCGTTGCGTCGGATCGTCAGCCGGATAGAGCGCCTTATTGAGCGCGACCTCCGTAAGATGGTCGGGAGCCGTTGCCTGCCCCGTCAAAGCGCCGACTTCTTGCTGCTTCACCGTCGCGAAAGCCGTTTCCGGAAAAGCCGGATGCAGCTGTTCTTCTGCCAAAATCTGCATGCCGCGATCGAACTGGTTGCTCAAGACGTCGAGCGTAAAGTCCGTGCCCGCGCTCACTTCGGCTGCAATCTTATCCAACTGCTCGCGCAGCGCGATACGGTCGTAGGTCGCGGTTCCATACGGAAATAAACCGGCGGTTATATCCCCGACGCCAAGTTTATCGGGCGCTGCTTGAATTGCTTCGTTTGACTGGACGGACCCACGCACGATAACTGTATGCGTGACATGCTCGGGTTGAACGATGAGCCGAATGCCGTTCGGCAGAATGCTGACGACGGGATCGATCGTGGGCTTCGGCACCTGCACGTTCTTGAAAGCGGCGATTGCCCACGACGGCAACGGATCGTGGTGCGTGATCGTAATCTTATTGCTTTCCTTCGCCGGTCCCGACGGCGCATTTGTATTGACTTTGCCCAGATTCTTTGGAATCGCGAACGCGGTGATCGAGTTTTGTGCGATTAGATATTTGCGCAACACGCGATTGACGTCTGCCACGGTTACGCCTTTGATTGCCGTGAGCTCATCATCGGGAGAGTTTAATCCCTCTTTTGCAACTGCTTCGCTCCACGCAAAAGCCAGCCCGTCCACTGAGTTTCCGCGGAACTCCGCGTTTGCGATTGCGCGCTGCTTGGCTACCGCGACGAGATCTGCGGGCACGCCCGTCTTTACGTATCCGTCAATGACGCCCGTGATGTCGGCCAGCGCGGCATCTGGTTTCGCGGTTACCGGAACGATGGAGTATGCGATTGCGGCTGAAGCAAGCGGATGCGAATCGACCGTCGAGAACCCGGCTGCAAGTGCTTTACCGGAGGCAGCGAGACCAAAAAGATTCGCGCGCTGATTGCCAAGAACCGATTCCAATATCTCGCTCGCAGCATAATCCGGCGATTTGTAGCCGGGCAGGCGGTATGCGCGCACGATGATGTCGTACGGTTGATCGCTATCCACGTGATAGGTCGCGGCCTTTACCGGCGAAAGAACGACCTTTGGCTGTGCAGGCAGTTTTGCAGCTGGAATGGACCCGAAGTATTTCGCAACGGCCTTGACCGTGGCCGGGCCGTCGACGTCTCCAGCGATAACGTACACGGCATTGTTCGGGTGGTACCAGGCGTTGTAGAGCGCCATGAGCTGAGGCGAGTTAATTTGGGTTTTGAAGCTCTTGAGGGTGCCGAGCCCGTCGTTTGCGTACGGTGTGCCCGCAAAAATCGACGGGGTAATCGTGCGGCGGAACAATTTTTGAATCGCGATACTGTCGTCTTGCGTAACTTCATTCATAATCGCGCCGCGCTCGATGTTCCACAGATTCTGCGGTAAGAGCGCCCCTCGAGCCCGCGAGGCTTCAAGGCGAAGTGCGACATCGAGATACTGCGAGGGAGCCGAATAGAAGTATTGGGTGAGTTCCGACTGCGTATCCGCGTTAGCGTTGCCGCCCATGAGCTCACCGATATCGGCGAGCTGCGATTCACTAATCGTCTTGCTGCCACGAAACATCATGTGTTCGAGCGCATGTGCTTGCCCGGCGTACTTTTGGTTGCTCGACCCGACCTTGTAGTTCAGCACCGCGGTGACGACAGGCGCAAGTGGATCGCGAACGACGATGATCTTCAGACCGTTGGCGAGCGTCGCGCGCGTGACGGCGAGAGCGGCAGCGGCCGGTGCGGGCTGAAATCCGGTGACGGAAAAAACCGCGGCGAACGCAAAGGCCGATAAAACACGAAAAGAACCCAAGGTCATACCCCTAAGAAGCAAGTGGATTCCAGCCCGTTTCAAACCACGCGGATGCGGTCCCTTTAACTCGAGAGGAGCATCGCGCGAGCGCTCGGCTCCGCTTCGATAAGGCGGCGCAGGCCGTCGTGGCCGGGTTTTTCAAGCAGTGGATCGCTTGCGACAATAGATTCGGCACACTTCTTCGCGCGCTGGTAGACTTCGATATCGCGCACCAGATCCGCAACCTTGAAGTCCGCAAGCCCGGCTTGTTGCGTGCCGGCAAACTCACCTGGACCCCGCAGGCGAAGATCTTCTTCAGAGATTTCAAACCCATCGGTGGATTCAGTCAAGATCGTCAGACGTTCGGTTTCGCCTGCTTCATCCGGCGCAATGAGCAAGCAGAACGACTTGGCCGCGCCGCGTCCGACACGTCCGCGCAGTTGGTGCAATTGCGCCAGTCCGTAGCGCTGCGCGTCCAGGACGAGCATGACACTCGCGTTGGGAACGTCCACACCGACTTCGATGACGGTGGTTGCCACAAGGATGTCGATCTCACCGCGCGAGAAACGCTGCATGATTGCTTCTTTTTCACGTGGTACGAGTCGCCCGTGAAGTAGGCCAAGCCGCAAGTCGGAGAAAATCGTCGACCGCAAACGATCGTATTCTGCGACCACACTCGTTAGGCCGGCCTCGGACTCATCGATTGCCGGCGCCACGATATAGACTTGCTGCCCGGACGCGACGTTCTTGCGAACGAATTCATACGCTTTTGCCAAGCGGCTACGCCGCAACGCGAATGTTTGGATTGGCGTGCGTCCCGGCGGAAGCTCATCGATCGTTGAAACGTCAAGGTCCGCGTAGATCGACTGTGCAAGCGTGCGCGGAATCGGCGTTGCGGTCATGTGAAGCGTGTGCGGCCAAAGTCCCTTAGCACGCAACTTCGCGCGCTGCTCGACACCGAAACGGTGTTGCTCGTCGATCACCACGAGGCCAAGGTGCGCAAAGTCGACGCCTTCAGTGAGCAATGCATGCGTGCCGACCGCGAGACGCGCTTCGCCGCTTGCAAGTTTCTGCACGGCGGCAGCGCGCGCTTTTGCTCCCTGACTGCCAAACACGGCCTCGACCGTGATTCCAAACGGCAGCAACAGCGGCGCAAGTTTGGCAGCATGTTGCGCTGCCAGAATTTCCGTAGGCGCCATAAGCGCCGATTGCATCCCGTTACGGGCGGCCATCAGAATCGCTGCCGCGGCTACCAACGTCTTACCGCTCCCGACATCGCCTTGCAGCAAGCGGTTCATTGGATGCTCGCGCGTCATGTCGTGCCAGATTTCGTGGATAACACGACCTTGCGCCGTGGTTAAAGCGAACGGCATATCGTCCGCAAACAAATCGAGTAGTCCATCGGGAATTCGCATGGCCTGCGCGCGCTCTTCGGTCTCTCGCTTGCTACGTTTAAGTTGCGCCGCAAGCGCCAGGGCCAGAAACTCTGTAAAAATGAATCGTTCGCGCGCAAGCGCCGTCTGTTCCGGATCGTGCGGTGCGTGAATCCTGCGGTACGCATCTTGCGCGTCAGGAAATGAAAATTCTTTTGCAAGTGATTTCGGAAGATGGTCTTCTGCAAGACTAAGGAGAGCGGGCATATTGCGCGCGACGACTTGGTGGATCTTGCGCGAGGTCAGCATCTTGCTTGCGGAATAGATCGGCACAACCTCGCCTTTGTAGATTTCCCCTTCGTGTAAGACCTTGTGTGTGCCGACATTCATGCTAGCACCGGCGAGCGTGCGCGTGACTCGCCCGCGTACAAAGATGCGCATCCCGGCCTTGAGCGCACCGATCAGATATTTACGCCCGAACCATTTTGCAACGAACCTGCCGGAGT
>JACRUB010000135.1 GCA_014305015.1 Vulcanimicrobiota bacterium
CGCGCAGGCGGGTTCCGATCGCTCGCATCTCCTTTCCGCGAACATTTGGCTCTCTTACATCGCTACCTTCGATGCAATGAACCTCGAGTGGGAGGCATGGATCGTCAAGGAGAATCCGCCCGCTCGCGCTACCGTCGAGAGTAAACTCGCCGGCGCCCAATATTTAGTGGAAATCGCAGTTATTGCTGCGGTCGCAGTTCGCCCATGATTTACTTTGCGGCCCTCATGCTGGGTCTCTCATCCGGACTGCGCGTTATGACGGGTCCGGCGATGCTTTATTTGTGGCGTGGCGGGCTTGCGGGATACGTACTCGCAATATTCGCCGTCGGCGAATACATCGCGGACCTGTTGCCCCAAACTCCCTCACGCACCGCGTTGCCGTCGATGGTGGCGCGGGCCGCGAGCGGCGCCTTTGTCGGGTGGGCGCTGTGCTCGATGCATGGCGCGAGTACGGTTGGGGGTGCCGTCCTTGGCCTGATCGGCGCACTCATTGGAACGTACGGAGGACACGCCGCCAGACTCGTAGCCATCAAAGCTACGGGCGCCGTGCCCGCCGCACTGCTTGAAGATCTGGTGGCGATCGCGGTGGCTTTTCTAGCCGTAACGCGTTAGCGTTCTCCCTCTGTCCATAACATCGCAGCGCCTCGCACACCACTCGAATCTCCATGCGCCGCGCAAACGAGCCGGGTTTGCACTTCTCCAGCCAGGACGTATTGAGCGAGCCGCGGCTTGACGCCGGCAACAAGGCCCGGAATATTCGAGACGCCTCCACCAAGCACGATTGCGTCCGGATCGAGAATGTTGATCACTACCGCGAGTCCGCGTGCAAGACGATCTTCGTACTCCTCGAGTACTCGCGCGGCAACCGCATCGCCTTCGAGCGCCGCCTCAACGATCTGCGTTGGAGAAAGCTTCTTTCCAGCGCGGGTTTGAAATTGCGCGCCCAGTCGGGGTCCGGCGAGCCACGTTTCGATGCACCCGTGTTTGCCGCAAAAGCACTGGGGACCGGGCCGTTCGTCATCGCGCGGCCACGGAAGCGGGATGTGTCCCCACTCGCCTGCGATCCGATTCGTGCCGGAAAGAATCTGACCGTCGACGGCGACCCCGCCGCCAACCCCGGTGCCCAAGATGACGGCAAAGACAACGTGCGCACCGGAAGCGGCACCATTAATGGATTCAGAAAGCGCAAAACAGTTTGCGTCGTTGGCAATGCGCACATCGCGATTCAAAGCAGCGCGAATATCGTTTTGGAAATCCTTACCGATTAAAACCGTGCTATTCGCATTCTTGAGCAGACCCGTGAGGGGTGAAGTCGCTCCCGGTGTCCCGATGCCAACCGATCCTCGTGTTCCGAATTGCTCCTCGACATCGCGAACAAGCGTGACGATCGCTGCTAACGTCTTTTCGTAATCGCCGGCCGGCGTGGCAACGCGTCTGCGTGCCAGTTCTGCGCCGCCTTCATCGATTGCGATGATTTCAATTTTTGTTCCACCGAGATCGACTCCAATCCGCATCTTTCTAATGACCTAAGTGCCAGCCGTGTTGCGCACACGCATAGGGGCGCAACCCCACGCTGGTTTTGGGAATTGCGCGCTCGGCTTCTTTTTTGGTTGCAAACGCGGCCTTTGGGCCCCCGCTCTTTTTGTAGCACGACCGCGGGCCACCGCTCTTACGTGTCATGCTTGCGACGGCCACGCCACTGGTTCGCGCGAGACTTGCCACGCAAGAAGCATCGCGGCAAGCAGCAGCAGCGCCGCGAGATACCAAGGAGCGCCGGGCAAATGCCAGTCTGCTTCATGCGCGATAAAGAGCGAGTAGATTCCACCGAAGAGTAACGGACCAATCATCATCGCGATTCCGCGAAGGCTGCCGAGCGCGCCCTGAAGTTCGCCTTGCTCGGACTGGCTCACGCGGAACGACATTAAAGCCTGCGCCGCGGGCCCGTTCACGTTGGCCAAACAAAACACCGGAATGGCAAGCAGGTAGACGATGCCCGTCGTCGCTGCTCCAAAAACGAAGAATCCG
This sequence comes from Vulcanimicrobiota bacterium, assembly GCA_014305015.1. Classification (GTDB taxonomy): domain Bacteria; phylum Vulcanimicrobiota; class Vulcanimicrobiia; order Vulcanimicrobiales; family Vulcanimicrobiaceae; genus JACRUB01. The sequence continues at coordinate 2,026 of JACRUB010000135.1, forward strand.
AAGGCGCCAAATGCGATACCGGTAATGAGCGTGCGGCGTTCTCCGAGGCGTGTCACCAACGGTTGTACCAGGCCGCCGGAAACGATGATCGAGGAAACACCCACCAGCGCAAGCGAGAGTCCGATGCTGCGCGCATTCCAACCAAACCGTTCGATGACATAGAGGGCGTACACCCACGGCAACACTTCGTGCGCTACATAGAGGAGAAAGTTGATCGCGCCGAGCCGCCAGAGTTCCAGATGCGAGCGCAGCAGTTTGAGCGCTCCAAGCGGATTCGCGCGCTTCCACGAAAATTCGGAAGAGCGCTTCTCGACCGGAAGCGACTCAGGCAATATGAAAAGTCCGTACGCGAGATTTAACAACCCGACGATTGCCGCAACCCAAAACGGAAGGCGAATATTTGCATACCCCAGCACACCGCCGATCGCCGGACCCAGAATAAATCCGAGTCCAAAAGCTGCGCCGACCTTTCCGAACGCAGCTGCGCGCTTCTCCGGCGGCGTTACATCCGCAATGTAGGCATACGCAGTTATCACGCTGGCGGTCGTGATGCCGGAGATCGCGTACCCGACAAAGAGCCAGGGGACATTCGGAGCGAGCGCCATGATGAGATAGTTGATCGCCGTGCCGAAGTTTGAAATCAAAATCACCGGCCGGCGGCCGATGCGATCGGAAATTACGCCGAGCAGTGGAGAAAAATAGAACTGCATGAGCGCAAATATCGTGCCGAAGAGTCCCAGCACGAGGGCGGCGCGCGCTCCATTATTTCCGAGAAACCCCAGCAGCAATTACGGAAAGACCGGAATCG
>JACRUB010000081.1 GCA_014305015.1 Vulcanimicrobiota bacterium
GTCTTAGGACAGCGGGAGTGCCGGCCCCCAATACGCAGTTAAGGGACGGAGGACACAATGAGCGACGTCGTTCTCAAACGATTCGAACACTCCGATGAAGTACGCATGTTCGAGCGGGGAAAGTTCGAATTCATCACGATCCTCTTCGTTATGGCGAGTCGAACGCCGGAGGCCTGCAGCAAGCCTCCAACGTTGCGGTCCGCGAGTCCGTACTCGCTGATCTTTTAGCTACCCGTTTTCGTAGGCGCGCCGCAGGTCGTTCATATCGAGCTTCTCCATTTGAAGCATTGCTTTCATCGCCGCTTGTGCCTTTTTCGGATCGGGTCCGCCGAGAATGTCTGAGAGCCCCGCCGGTACGATGTTCCACGAAAAGCCGTACTTGTCGCGTACCCAGCCGCACTGTAAATGGGATCCGCCGGACGAGAGTTTGTCCCACAAGTCGTCGAGTTCGGCTTGCGTGTCGCAGTTCACGAATAGTGCGATGCTGCCGGGCTCGAGCGACGGTTCGCCGGGCTGAAAGCCGTTGAGCGCCATGAAGTCCTGGCCACCCAGTTTGAACTCCACAACCATCGCAGCGCCTTCCGGGCCGGGCCCGGCTTCGCCGTAACGGCTGACGTTTTCGATCTTGGAATTTTTGAAGATGGACACGTAGAAGCTTGCCGCTTCTTCAGCCTTGTCGTTGAACCATAAGAACGGCGTGATATCTGACATGTTATTGCGCCGTGATCAGCCACTGGTTGCCGAAGCGATCGGTAACCTGGCCGAATTTTCCACCCCAAAAGGCATCGCCGAACTCCATGTCGACCTTGCCGCCCTCGGCGAGCGCCTTATGTAACCGGGCGCCTTCGGCTGCATCTCCGGCCGTAAGCGCGAGTGCGACATTGCCTTCTTCGGGGTCGATCGTTTTGGTTTGCATGCCATCCGATACCAAGAATGAAAATCCGGGCGCGCTAAAGGACGCATGCATGATTTTGTTTTGCGCTTCTGGTGGCATGTCTTTTGCCATCGGCGTATCGGAAACGCGCATTCCTTCCCACGTTCCGCCAAAGACGGACTTGTAGAACTCAAGTGCCTCTTCGCACCGGCCGTAGAAGAAAACGTATGGTTGAACTTTCGTCAGGGTGGCTGTTGTCATGATCTCTCCTTAATTGTGTGAGTAACTTTGAGGTTGTGCACGAGCCGTAAGAAGCGGTGCAAAGTTCTCGCGGAAGCGCAGGGCCACCAGAACCCACAGCACGCTTAAAATGATGGGAGCGATAATCCCGTTCGGGGCCATCGTGATGTGAAACACATAAATGTTCGCGATGATTGCGGCAAGCAGGATGAGTGCGAGTGGAACAAAGCGGTTGAGCAGCAACAGCAGGCCGGCGATCAGTTGTACGCCGTCCACGAATTGGACCCAGTGCGTTGCAAAGAAGACTTGTTGGAACGTGCCGGCGAGTCCGGGCGGCGGCGGGGGTGCGCTTACGAACAGAAACACGAAGCCGCTGATGCCCGACGCGAGGAACACGAGGCCCAGCAGAATGCGCGCAACGGTGGCAGTAATCTTCATAGGACCCACTTTATCGCGTTTACTTGTAAAAAGCAAGTTCTATGCAAAAATAAAAGTTTGTGTTATATTCCTAAGCGTGCCGACACGCGCCTATGGCCAATACTGCGGATTTTCCCGCGCCCTAGAGGTGGTCGGGGAGCGGTGGGCTCTGCTCATCGTGCGCGATCTCTTCGTAGGCCCGAAACGCTTCACGGATCTGCATCGCGGGCTCTCCGGTATCCCGACGAACATCCTCACCTCACGCCTGAAAGAACTCGAAGATGCAGGCGTCGTTGCGCGCCGGCTTCTTCCGCGGCCGGCCGGCTCGGTTGTGTACGAACTCACGCCCTACGGTCTGGAGCTCGAAGACGTGGTGCTCGCTCTGGGGCGATGGGGTGCCAAAACGCTGGGCGATCCGCGGCCCGATGAAATCGTTACGCACGATTCAATGATCATGGCAATGCGGACAACGTTCCAACCGCAAGCCGCGCGCAAATTGCGCGCGACATACGAGTTGCGAATGGGCGATATCGTTCTGCACCTTCGCATCACCAATGGAAAACTCGACGTCCAACCCGGACCCTTGCCCGACGCCGATTTGGTCATCGAAGCAGGGCCTGCAATAAAACTGCTCATGAGCCGCGAACTCACGCCGAAAGACGCAATCGCAAACGGAAGCGTGCAACTAACCGGCGATACGAGCTTACTGGATCGATTCGTCGATATTTTTCAGATCTAATCTAGCAATCGCGCGGTCATGTCTTTTTACGGCATTGCCGCCGCCGGCGGCGGCGCAATCGTCGCCCGGGCATCTAAGGCCTGTTGCGCGATCGCCTGCAGCGCTCCGGCATGCGCACGCGCAACGTCGTCCAGTTTAGCCGCGCGCTGCGCCGCAGACGAATACGAAGCGATGCGTTGCAGCGTCAGTCGCGCGAGCGCTTGTGCGTCCGTTGGGGTGCCCCGCGGCGGCGCCGTCCACATGAGAGCGAGACGCTTCGCAAAGCGCATCTGAAGATTGCGGCGCACCGGTCCGTCGTGCACGAACGTGCCGTTTGCAACGTCTCCGTAGATGCCGCTGAGCGACCAATCAAATAGGTCGCTCAGCGACATGGTCGCACCCTTGCGGTATTTGATCCCGAATTCATCCAAACGCTGCAATCGCAGTGGAGCAAATAACTCTGAAAGGGTCTTATCTTGCGCGATTGCCGCCACCTCGGCAATCGAAACATCATGCCTCGGCGTGGGATTGTAGAACCACGATCCGTCCGTAAAGGATGAAATCTCTCGGTAGGTC
>JACRUB010000085.1:0-9164 GCA_014305015.1 Vulcanimicrobiota bacterium
CCTGGTGCGGGCTATCGATGCGCACTTCTTGATCGTCGATGAGAATCTGACCTGAATCTGCGGGTTGCGCCCCCGAGAGAATCTTCATCAACGTTGATTTGCCCGCGCCGTTCTCGCCGACCAATGCTAAAACTTCGCCCGCATATAAGTCGAGCGTGACGCCGTCAAGCGCGCGGACACCGGGAAATGATTTCCCGATGTCCCGCATTTCAAGTAAGGGTGTTTGTGCCAGCGTCGTTACTTGTTGGCTTTCGTAAAGGTGCCGACGTTGACCGTTATCTTGGACGGCGGAGTTTTCCCGCTAAAAGAATCGTGAATCGCGTCGATGGTCTTGGTTCCGATTTGTTCCGGATACTGAATCGGATCACCGTACATGTCACCGGCTTTGATCGCCGCCCGACCTTCTTTGCTTGCGTCGTATCCGACGACTATCAACCCTTTGACGCCGGCTGCTTTAATGGCCGTGACTGCGCCAAGCGCCGAGTCATCGTTGATTCCGAAGATCCCTTTGATATCTTTATGCGACTGCAGCAGATCGCCGGTCGAGGAGTTTGCCTTCTGCCTCGTCCCGCCGGCATCCATATCGGAAACAACGACAATTGAGGGACAATTGGCTTTGAGTCCCGCGCGAAAGCCTTTGACGCGATCTTGCACGCTCGTCACCTCGGGCTGATCGATGATGGCTACGGTTCCAACTGCAGTTTTGCCGCCGCCTGCTAGAGCTTGGCACATTAACTTGCCCGCTTGCATTCCGCCCTGAATGTTGTCGCTGGCAATATGAGAGACAACCTTTCCCTGGGAGGACGTATTAGCAATATCAGCCGTAAAGACCGGAATGTTTGCTTTGTTCGCCTCGACAATTGCGCTACCGATCGCCTGGGAATCGGCAGGCGTTAGTATGATTGCATCGACCTTTTTCGAAATGAAGTCTTCAACCTGCGACTGCTGCTTTGAATTATCGCGACTTGCATCGACAATTTGAAGTGCATAGCCGTACTTTGCGGCCTCAGTCTTCATGCCGGTTTCCATGTCTTGATAAAACTGCGCCTCGCGATCCTGGATCGAAACGCCGATCGTTTTTGTCGCCGCGCCAGGTGAGGCGCCACCCGTGGTTGTCGTGGTGGTCGTTGTCGTCGTTGACGACTTATTCGAGCAGGCGGCGAGGATTAGGCCCGCTATGGCTGCGGCGGTCAGAAGACGGCTGTTGATCAAGAGCGATACTCCTAGCTACGGATTACGCGCCTCCAGGGACGCTTTGGTGGTGGGGGTTGGCCTCAGATGAGTCTATGCCCTATAAAACGGTGTCATTCCCGAAATCGGGAATGGCTCCTTATCCACAAACATTTGTTCCCGCCCTGTGCATCCTGTGGAGAAACCCTCCCTTGCCGCATGCATTCGAGGACGCAGATGAAACCCCAAGGGGTTACTATTTGCTTTCACTTGCCTTTTCAGCCGGGATGCAGGGCATCGAGGGATACGTCGTGCGGGTCGAAGCGGATAGCTCGCCCGGGACGCCAGCCTTTGCCATAATCGGCCTACCGGACCGCGCGCTTGGAGAAGCGCGGGACCGCGTGCGCGCCGCGATTTTCAATTCCGGATTTGGCTTTCCGGCGGGCCGGCTACTCATCAATCTTTCGCCCGCGGACGTTCGTAAGGAAGGGCCGGGATTCGATCTTCCGATCGCGCTTGCTCTGCTTGCAATCGACGAGCAAGTTGACCGGCTTGCGCTTCAGAGTTTTGCCGCTTTCGGAGAGCTCGCACTTGATGGAACGCTCCGCCCGGTGCACGGCATTTTACCGATGGTGCTTGGCGCGCGAAATGCAGGTTTTGCGAAACTGATTGTGCCTGCTGCCAACGCCGACGAAGCTGCCCTCGTTGACGGCATCGAACTCTATCCCGTTGACTCGCTGCAGACTGCAGTCGCCGTGATTCTCGGCAACGGCGGCAAATGGCGAACGTGTACCGTCGCTGCGAATAGTACCGCTGCCGATGCTGCGCATGGTGACTTCGCCGACGTGCGCGGACAGCATGGCGCCAAACGCGCGCTCGAGATTGCAGCCGCAGGCGGACACAATGTGCTCTTCGTCGGGCCACCCGGCTGCGGCAAGACGATGCTTGCGCGTCGCCTACCCTCAATCTTGCCTGCGATGAGCAACGACGAAGCGCTGGAAGTGACCAAAATTTATAGCGTCGCGGGTTTGCTCTCTTCAACAGGAATCATGCGCAGCCGTCCATTCCGATTCCCGCATCACACCATTTCACAGACAGCGCTCGTCGGCGGCGGCAGCGTTGCAAAGCCCGGCGAAATCTCGCTCGCGCATCACGGCGTACTTTTCTTAGACGAACTACCGGAATTCAATCGCTCGGCGATCGAAGTGATGCGCCAACCGCTTGAAGAGGGCGCGGTGACGATTGCGCGCGCCGCCGGAACGTACACGTATCCGGCGCGCTTCATGCTCGTAGCGTCCATGAATCCGTGCCCGTGCGGCTACCGCGGAACGCGCTCGGCCGAATGCCGATGCGATGATGCTGCGGTTGCGAAGTATGTCGCCAAGCTTTCCGGGCCGTTGCTGGACCGCATCGACTTGCAAGTCGAAATCCGGCGCGTTCCGTTTGAAGAGATGGTGCGCCAGGAAGCCGCCGAATCGTCCGCGGCGGTGCGCGCTCGGGTCGAAGAAGCACGCGCGCTGCAGCTCGAGCGGTTCAAAATGAGCGGCTTTTTCTGCAACGCGGAGATCCCGCCGAGCGCCGTGCGCTCGCACTGCAGGTTAGATGAAGGCGCGATGCGCTTGCTGGCAGCCGCATGCGCAAAAAGGCATTTCTCAGCGCGCGCGCTTGACCGAATCGCACGCGTCGCCCGCACGATCGCCGATCTCGCCTCCGTGAAAGAAATCACAAGCGAGCACGTCGCCGAAGCAATTCAGTACCGGTCGCTGGAACGACTTGACAGCCGCGCCGCGTGATCACCGCACTACGGTGCGCTTAGGTCGGGCCCGAGCGGCGCAATTTGCTCGCGGAACAACGCAATTTCCCGGCCCAGCGACGACAGCTCGCCGCGTTGCAAGCGCAGTTCTTGAAGAATCGCATCGTGCGAACCGTCCGTAGTGCCTGGGTGCTCCCTTGTGGCGGAGTTGACCGCGAGCGCGGTTGCGAGGTACCCCGACAGAAATCGAAGCGATTCCACTTCGTCGGGCGCATAGGCTTCGCCTGAGCGCCGCTCGCCTAGAATCAGGATGCCGACGAGCGTTTTTCTAACGGCCAGCGGAATTGCAAGTTCGCCTGGTATCCGCGTTCGCCGGCGATGGAGTTCGACGGGTGCTTCTTCGACGACAAGGGCGACCGCCGCGTCGTCGTCGGCATCGATGACTTCCGGCATACTGCCGGTGCTGCGCAGCAACAGGAAATCGCCGAGCGCATCGTCCCTGAAATACACGGATACCGTCGTTGCATCCACGTACTCCGTTAGATCGCGCTCGATTCGCTCGAGCAAAGCGGAGCGCTCGCGAATGAACTGCACTTCGGTGGCCAGATGACGCAACGCATTTTCGGATGCATGCCGTTTAGCAAACAATGCGCGGTCGATAAAATGATCTACTCGACTGTGTAGCGGGCGCAAGAAAACGCCAATGAGGATCGCGGCGGCCGCATCTACCGCATAGCTTGTCCTCGGCGAAATATGGATAAAGAGCGATCCGACGAGCCACTCGAAACCCAGGAAAAACGCGACCACGGCGCCGGAGACGATTGTAAAAACCAGCGCCCGATTGAGAACGAACGAAAGATCGATCACGCGGCGTCGCAAGACTCCGTACGTTAAGCCGGCCGCCAGTATGAAAAGTGTCGACTCGAAGAGCACTTGATCGATTATGGAAAAACGCGAACCCAGTGTAACGCTTGCGCTCGGAATAAATAACGGTCCTGTGAAGCCGACAAAATAGCTTCCGCCAAGCCAGCGTAAGCGCATGCGCTGCGTTTCATCGGCTCCATGGAAAGCGACGGCGAAGAGCACGAGAGTCACGATGACGTTGAGGACGACCGGTGGTACCGGCCAATGCAGCCACGGCAGGCTTCCCACAAAAGCAACGCTCAAAAAAAGCGTGACCATGCGCGCGAGTTCGATGCCGGTGAACGCTATGGTGAAATACATCAGATAGCGGCGCAGGCGGGAGCGCCTCGTGCCTTCGCCATCGGGATAGCGCGCAAAAAATATCGCGGCGATGAGAACGCCGAAGATGTAGAAGGCGGATCCGGCAATCTCCAGCGCAATTGCAAAGACGGTCGGACCAACGCGATCGGGCATCGCGGTGAAGAGCCCTAAGGTAAGAAGCAGCAGGCCAAGCGTAACTGCATCACCGCTACCCGGCTTTACCCACAGAACGAACCATCCCAGGATCAAAATGGGCAAGGAGAGCGCGGCAAAGTACGCGGATTCAAACGCCGGGGCGTTCGGGTCCGGCCCAGCGATCAACAGGACGTTGTGAAATGCCGAGCCTCTTTGCACGCGTAAGGCAACGCGATCTCCACGCGAAACATTTGGGGCATTGCCTAAGAGATACAAAACCGAGCGGTCGGAAAACCGATCCGTCGTGCTGCGCAGTAGGTCGCCCGGCGCAAGGCCGCCTGATTTCGCCGGGTCTCCCATAACGGTATCGACGCGAGCCGTGGGCGATCCATCTAAGAACGTCGAGGTGAAACCCAGGGTGCCGGCCGGCCTGTTTCCAAAAAGGTAGAGCGCGACCAACACAATCCCAAACACAAAAGAGCATCGTGCCGACGGCCCGTCTGAGAGCGACTTGCATAGGTACGTCCTCACACCGTTATAGGCCGTTGCGGCCCGCCGAACGCTTCGGTGCCCGAGGGCAACTTTCCGCGCGTTGGGGCTACGGGCGCGACACCGTTCCCTTGCTGCAAAAAACGAGGGGAAGCAATTTGGCCTCCCCTCTTCTTATTTGATCGTCAAAGGCCGGTAGCGAATACGGTGCGGTCGCGCTGCTTCTTCACCAAGGCGCTGCTTCTTATTCTCTTCGTATTCTTGATAATTTCCCTCGAAGAAATACACTTGGCTATCGCCCTCGAAGGAAATGATATGCGTCGCAATGCGGTCCAGGAACCAGCGATCGTGGCTCACGACAAGCACCGTGCCGGCGAACTCACTCAAGGCATCTTCAAGCGCACGCAAAGTTTCGACATCGAGATCGTTCGACGGCTCGTCTAAGAGTAAAACATTTGCGCCGGTGACGAGGGTCTTTGCAAGATGCAAACGCCCGCGTTCGCCCCCTGAAAGCGTGCCGACAATCTTCTGCTGATCGCCGCCTTTGAAGTTAAACCGGCCCAAATAGGCCCGCGAGGGCATCTCGAACTTGCCGACCATTAGCAAATCCAGGCCGCCACTAACATCCTCGAAGACTGTCTTTTCGTTAGCCAAGTCTTCGCGCGTTTGATCCACAACCGCGAGTTTTACGGTCGGTCCGATCTTGATCTCCCCCGCATCCGGTTGTTCTTTGCCCGCAATCATGCGAAAGAGTGTGGACTTGCCCGCGCCGTTGGGTCCGATGATTCCTACGATTGCGCCCGCAGGAATGCGGAAGTTCAAGTTCTCCATGAGCAGCCGGTCGCCGTAGGCTTTTCGAACGTCTTTAAACTCGATGACTTGATCGCCTAACCGCTCGGCAACGGGAATGAAAATCTCTTGCGTTTCATTGCGGCGCTGGTACTCGAAGCTGCTGAGCTCTTCAAAGCGCGCGATGCGGCTCTTGTTTTTTGCATGCCGCCCTTTGGTGCCGGCGCGAACCCAATCCAGCTCGCGCTTGAGGGCTTTTTGGCGTGCAGATTCCGAAGCTTCTTCTTGCGCTAAGCGTTCTTGTTTTTGGTCGAGCCAGGAGCTATAGTTGCCCTTCCACGGAATCCCGCGGCCGCGATCGAGTTCTAAAATCCATTCCGCTGCATTATCCAAAAAGTAGCGGTCGTGGGTAACGGCTACCACCGTACCCGGAAATCGTTGCAAGAATTGTTCGAGCCATTCGACGCTTTCCGCATCGAGATGGTTCGTCGGTTCATCTAAGAGCAACATGTCGGGTTTGGAGAGCAGCAACCGGCAGAGCGCCACGCGGCGTTTCTCACCACCCGAGAGCGGGCCGATCTTTGCATCCCACGGCGGCAGGCGCAGCGCATCGGCTGCAATTTCCAGCTGCAACTCGAGGTTGTCGGCGTCTTGTGCGCCCAGCATTGCTTCGAGCTTGGCTTGCTCGTTTGCAAGTGCATCAAAATCTGCATCCGCTTCGCCGTATGCCGCGTACACTTCATCGAGGCGCTTGCGCACTGACAAGAGTTCGTGCAACGCTTCTTCTACGGTTTCGCGCACGGTTTTTTCAGGATCGAGTTTGGGCTCTTGTTCGAGATATCCGATGGTCATATTTGGCATCGGCTCCGCAGTACCGTCGAATTCCGTATCGACGCCGGCCATAATGCGAAGGATGGTGGACTTTCCCGACCCGTTGAGTCCAAGGATGCCGATCTTCGCGCCCGGGAAAAAACTTAAGGAGATATCTTTGAGGATCTGACGCTTTGGCGGCACGATCTTGCCGACCCGATGCATCGAATAAACATATTGCACGGGCGATAGCTTAAAGAGCTACGGCGTCTTCCCTTGCGATCTTTGGCTAGGCGGTGGGTTCGCCGCGGTACGCGGCCGCAATATCCATCGTGACAACAAGGCAGATGATACCGATCACGGCGGTCGCAAAATCCTGAGCCATCGTGGGCGTGAGTATATGCCCGGACAACAGTAGCACGCTGGTCCGAAGCAGCGAGCAAATAACGGCGGATGCTAGAAACCAGCCTGCCCATAAGAGCACACCGGCAAGTTTGCGGTTCATCGTATTTAGAATATCGGTTTTTCCCACCAATTTTTGAGGCAGGCAAGCGAGGCGCAGATTAGTAGGAAAGTCCCGACTCGCTTAGCGCTGTACGCAACTCGCTACGATTCGAGACGCCGAGCATCTCGAAAATCGTCTTAAGGTAGTGTTCGATGACTTTGGCACTACGCCCGAAGCGCTCTTGGAGTTCCGGAATCTCGGAACCGTGGCAGTAAGCGATTGCGATCTCACGCTCGGTTGTGCTGAGTGATTGAAACGGGGTAGGCGCAGCATCGTCATCGGTTGGGACTTCATCGGCTAGGCGTTCCGCGAGGGGGCTATTTGGAAAACGTTGCGCGTGGCCTTGGGCCGCCTCTAACCATTTTGCTTCGCGTGTTGTTTCGTACAGGGCGTAGGCGGCTTCAGCGGAGCGATAGTGGTGCTCCGCTTTCGTGAACGTTTCGTATGCGGCCTGAAGCAGTTGTGAGGCGAGTTCCTTATTGCCAAGGACTTGATGGATGCGACCCGATGCGTACCGCTCAAATGCGGCCGACCTCTTATCGAAAGACAGCGCCATCGTCGGATTGATGTTCTCGACACCCAGACCAATATAGGTAGAAATGTAGCGTTGGGCCTTGGCCATATCCGTTGGAGCGAACATGATCGCGAGCGTAGTAAGGGTCGTACGTTCAGCTCCGCGTGTTTCTGCCCAGGCTACACTGCGAGCTAACCGGTTTGCCTCGAACAATTCTTCGGTGGCCCAGATTTCGTTCATGTTCATGCGGGCCACATACGCGCGATCCAGGTGGGACATGACTTTCCACGCGGCGCTTGGGGCTGCGTTTTTCGCGTCCTTAAAGAGCCATTGCGCACGTGCCGAATGTCCGTGCAGAAACGCGTGCCATGCGAGAGTTCGTAAACTGTGGAATCGATCGAGTTGGAGATCTGGGGTCCACTCGAGTTGCTCCATGGCCGCTTCTGCCGTCGCATATGCAGCCTCATCACCCAATTCAAACGCGCAGCGTAGCAACGAATGAATGGTTAGGCCAAGAGCCTCAGCGTTGCACTCACCCGGATTCTGGAGGGCGAGCTCAATGGCTTCCTTCAGCTCTTTGACGAATGCGCGGTAGTCTTCTAAACCAATATACATCCATCCGCGTACTACCTGCGCTAGGAACCGCGTGTTTACGCTGCCGTCACGCATTGCGATGTCCAGCTCGCCGCAATTTGGATCGTTCTCTCGCTTCAGCCACTTGAGCCTGGCATTGCTGTAAGCGAGAAGAGCGACTTCTTCTTTTCCGAGTTCTGGAGCAACGGCTGCGGCGTCGCCGAACATGCCCGCGGCGGATTCGAAGGAGCGCGTGTTGGCGTAGGCGCGCCCCGATGCAATCAGATAGCCGAAACGGCCGCCCTGGGTTTTGAAGATATCCTTTGCGTGAACGAGTTCTTCCAGGGCCGCGACCGGATCGCGCGCGCACAAGGCGGCAACGCGGTAGAGCGTGCCTTCTTCGTTGTACGGCGGGGGCCAGTCGTGAGCGGACGAAACCAAAGCAAGCGCGCGATCGTAGTGCGCGTGTTGCACGGCATCCTTGGCCGCGGCTATCGTCGCGGCGTAGTCCAGCGGTTGCGCTGGCGACTTGTCGCCTTGTGGTTCGATCATGCGGTTGCTGTTATCGATACCCCGTGGTCGTTGAGTGAGCCGGAGTTAGGAATTAGGGGCCGCAGTCGGCGCATAGAGGTTTGGCCGGTGCCGGACGCGATGCCGCCTGCGGACCACCACCGGTGACATCCATCGGCTTAATACGCGAAACTTGTGGTGTCGTTGTCAGGCTTTGCGTTTGTGGCAAAAAGCCCGTCGACGATGAACCGGTCGCTCCACCGGAGCAGGCGCCCAGTCCGAGAAGCATCAGCCCGGCGACTGCCATTCGTGCGATTTTCATGTTCCTAAACCTCATTTTTGGGTTCCGGATGATCCCGGGTGAACCCACGAACTGCGACCGCGCTCTTTATAAGAGAACAGTTGCTTTCGTTATGAGTCAGTATAGCGTTAGGTTTACATTAAAGAATGAGAGAACAGTAAACCTAAGACAGACTTTATGTAAAGGTGGTGTAAAGTCCCGGCAGTTCTCCACAGCAACCCCAGCGGGCCCTCGTAAACTAGGTCGAATTGTCCAAAAATGCTCATAAGAAAAGGCACCCCGGCCGACCTGCCGCGCCTCGAGGCGATGCCCCGGGCCGAGCACTGGGACCATCATCTTTCAATGTTAAGACGGTCGCTCGGGACCCGTGAGAGCGTTGTGGCCGAGATCG
>JACRUB010000085.1:9264-13866 GCA_014305015.1 Vulcanimicrobiota bacterium
TCCGGAGATTTTCTTTTATAAGGTTCCTTAAAAAACATGCTTCGACAAGCTCAGCATGACACGGATGTGGCTCAGCATGACACGCTACCGGGATAGATTGAGTTGCGGTACCCCGTTTCCTGATAAAAATACGCCGAGCTGGTCGAGCGAGAATTGAATGCCGCTGTGAAACTCGCCGAAGTGCGCGTATTTTGCGCTGGCTTCATCGAAGCGCATTTCGTAAATCAGTTTCTTAAGGACAAGCGGATCGTCGGCAAACAGATCGACGCCCCATTCCCAATCGTCGTACCCGATCGCGCCCGAAATAACTTGCGTGACGAGACCGTGGAACGAGCGGCCGATCTTGCCGTGATCGAGCATCAGACGAGCGCGGTCCTCAAAGGGCAACGTGTACCAATTCACGCCTTCGCCGCGTTTCTTATCCATCGGATAGAAACACATGTAGCGGCGTTGCGGAATCTTCGCCCACAGCCGGCCCGCATTGCGGGGATTGCGTTCCTGCTCGCGCAGCTTTGCATCGAAAGCGTCATTCCACTCTTGCGAATGGGGTTTGAGTTGTTGCTCGGCGAGTTCAGCGTGAATCTTTCCAGTGGCCTCATACAATCCGAGTTCAAGCACGGAGACGAATGAGTCGCGCGGAATTAAAAAATTCGAGATATCGAGCCGGTCGACAAGGGTTTGAGCGGCGGCCAGCCCATCGAACGTGCGGGCATAGTTCGTGAGCATGAAGTCGGCTTTGTGTCCGAGCAGTTGCGCAAAGCCCGCATCGCTATCGTCGCTTTCTTCGAACCCGCGAAAAAGTTCGGCAGCATCGCTTGTGAACCGGTTGCGTTTCTTCTCGGAGAGCGACTCAAAGCCGGGCCGGTCGAGCGTGAACATGCGATGAAGAATCCACCAGCCTTCGAGCGACTCCGGAACATCGGGATGTCTCACGCGTTACGTTCTGCTGAGCGCGCGCACGCGCTTGACTTCGGCTTGCACTTCTGCCTCCAAAATTTCAGGATGTTCGCGATATTTCGCCCAGAGCTGCGGCATGTGCGCTATGTCGCTGAGCACACGCGCAAAAACATTGTTGACGGGGGTTGGGACACCGCACTCGCGGCCGGCGGTTGCGACTGCACCGTTAAGCACGTCAACTTCCGTAAGCGCCTTGTTTGCGCGCAAATCCAGGAGCAACGAGGGCGGCTTGCGACCGCGCGCACCGGCGATGCGGCTAGTAAGAAGCGTGCGCGCAATCGGGCTCGGCAACGTGGCAATTCCCTGAAGGACGCGCACCGGGTAGCGCGGCAAGTCAACGGGCGTGAGGCTCATTTTGTTCATAATGGCGCGGATTTCTCGAATGGCCCGGATCTCGAGGGTGAAGACATGATCGTAGTGAACGAGCCGGTTCGGCAGCACGTTGAGGATCGCGCAGCTGGCATTCGCCACAATGTTGAGCGAGAGTTTCGACCATTTAAGCGCGCGCCAGTCATCGACGATCTTGATGTTGAGGCCCGTGCTGGCAAATGCTGCCCACAGCCAGTTGTACGCACTCGCGCCGCAAGGCGCAAAAGCGAGGCCACCATCGTGCGTCGCGTGGAACTGCCCGTTTCGATCGCGATCGACGGGGACGGTGAGTGCAGCAGCCACCACATTATCCGCGCCGAAGGCCGCAATCAGTTTTTCTTCGTTGCCGACGCCATTTTGCGGAGAAACGAACACGCATTTCTCGGGATATGGAATAGCTTTGCGTAGCGTGTCGATTGCAGAATCCGTATCGTATGCTTTGACCGCCACGATCGCAACATCCGCATCCACGGGCGTCACTTCTTGCAAATCCCGCGGAGCGTAGGAGACGTCCACGTTGATGCTCGCGAGCAAATCCCCTAAATACCGGCCGACTGCTCCCGCGCCGACGATGTAGACTTTTATGAGCGCACCTCCGTGTTGAGCGTCGAAACGCCGGTGCTTCCGAAACCTCCCGCATGCCGCTGCGTCTCATCGAGATTCTCCACGATGGCGAAGGCGGCGTGCGAAACCGGTGCAATGATGATCTGCGCGATGCGATCGCCGCGGCGCACCACAAACGGTTCGTTTCCAAAATTTGCAAGAATGACGTTCACCGGTCCGCGGTAATCGGCATCGATTGTGCCGGGAGCGTTGAGCACCGTCACGCCGTGGCGAAGCGCGAGCCCACTGCGCGGACGAATCTGCGCTTCAAAGCCCGCCGGCAACGCAAGTGCAAAGCCGGCGGGAATCATTGCGCGTGCACCGGGCAGCAGCGTAATTTGTTCGTGAACGGCGGCGCAAATGTCCGCGCCCGCGGCGTCTTCGGTCATGTATGTCGGAAGTGCCAGACCCTCGCCCTCAGGCAAGCGCAAAAGCTGAACGGTTATCTCTGGAGCGGGCATCGGCCCTTACTTAGCAAGTAGTGATGCGAGTTCTTCTTGGAAACTCTCGACGTCCCGGAAGGAACGGTACACGCTTGCGAACCGGATGTAGGCAACTTTGTCGAGCGCCTTGAGCGCTTCCATGAGTTTCTCGCCGATCGTCGTCGCCGGCACTTCATTCTCACCGCGTGAAAACAGATCGCGTTCCAAGTCTGCAGCCACCGCTTCCATCTGATTCTCAGAAACTGGGCGCTTCTCGCACGCACGGCGCAGGCCGCTGAGGATTTTCTCGCGATTGAATTGCTCGCGCCGGCCGTCCTTCTTTACAACGAAGAGGCGCGGGGCTTCCATCCGCTCGTACGTCGTGAAGCGGTGCTTGCAGCGTAGATCCAAACATTCACGCCGGCGGCGAACGACGTTCTCGTCGTCGCGCGAGTCGACTACTCGGGTTTCGCTCTTGCGGCAGGTTGGACAGATCAGCGGGCGGCCTCCCTAACGAAAAGGACCCACATCTTGTGGGTCCTCTCATTATAGGGCACAATACCTGCCGCCGCAAATCGGCGGCCGGGGCCAGGCTAGCTGGCTGCTCCAATTTTGAACATTTTCGTCCCGCACTCCGGGCACTTGCCCTCCGTCGCGGGGCGGCCATTTTTCATCGTGATTTGGGTCGCGTCTTTCATTTCACGCTTGGTTTTGCATTTGACGCAATACGCTTGAGCTGCCACGTTCTTCCCTCCGAGTAAACCGGCGGCCGGGCCCGTCTGGCCCCTGGTCGCAGGTCGCGATTGGCCGGGTGTATTCCGACCTCTTGGCGCTGGGGCCTTCACGAGTGAACGCTCTTCGTGCCCACGCTTAACCCCAGCTTCGTCCCCTGGGACGATCTTAGCACTCTACGAGGAGAATGTTTCCCTCCGCCAGCCGTCTTTCCAGGGCTCTGGGCGTGCGGCTCCCTCGAGGGGCTACGGCGCCACACGGTCGCCATCGTCGGCACCCGTGCGGCCTCCAGGGCCGGCAAGGAACTCAGCCGCACCGTTGCCCGGGAGCTCGCAGCCGCGGGTCTCTGCGTGATTTCCGGTCTTGCCCTGGGGATAGACGCCGCAGCCCATCAGGGCGCACTCGAAGCCGGCGCGCCCACCATCGGGATCCTCGGCGGCGGACATCGCCGTTTTTTTCCAATGCGAAATCGCGAGCTCGCCGATCGTATCATTGAAGCGGGAGGCGCCGTGTGCTCGCCGTTCGGGCCCGATGAAGCTGCTATGCCATATCGGTTTCTGGAGCGAAACGGCGCGGTTGCGGCGCTAGCCGATGCCGTCGTCGTTATCGAGGCGCCGGAACGTAGCGGTGCGCTCAATACGGCAGGCTGGGCAGCCGGACGAATTCCGGTACTCGTCTTTCCGGGCGATGTTGACCGCCGCAGTGTCGCGGGCTGTCTTGTGCTCCTACGCGACGGCGCGACGCTCGTGCGCGATGCAGCGGATATCCTAGGCGAGATGCGTCTCACGCGCGTCCCACAGCAAACTAGCCTCACCGCATATGCGCCGCAGTCGCCGCTTACCGCGCAAATCATCGATGCGCTCGCGCGCGAGCCGCTCAGCGTCGATCAGCTGGTCGAGATGACGGCAGCAACGCCGGCGTCAGTGCTCTCAGTGCTGACGGAACTTGAATTCGGCGGCGTGGTCATGCGCCGGGAAGGCGGTGTCTTCGCTCGAAGCTAGCAAGAGTGAATCTCCGGATCATCGCCGTTGGAAAGATTCGCGAGCGGTACATCGCGGAGGCACTCGAGGACTTTCGCAAACGCTTGCGTCCATATTTCTCGCTAGAAGAGCTAGAAGTCAAAGCCGCAGATGGTTCGAATCCGGCAAAAGCGATGGCTGAAGAATCGCAGCGCATTTTAAAACTGATCGATGCACAAGACGTGGTCTGGCTGCTCGAGCGCACGGGCAATGCCATCAGCAGCACAGAGCTTGCGACGATACTCATCCAAGCCGCCGATAGCGGGACGGCGCGCATGACGTTCGTGATTGCGGGCACATTCGGCGCCGCGCCAAGGCTTGCAGACCGGGCACAATTTCATTGGTCGCTCTCGCCGCTCACGTTCTTGCACGAGTGGACTCGCGCAATCGTGCTGGAACAACTCTACCGCGCGGCGAAGATCGCCCGCAATGAACCCTATCACCACTGAGGATTCGCCCATTCTTCCCGAAGCCGCACTGCAAACGTTTTCGCAAGCGCT